>JBDNHP010000385.1:0-8310 GCA_041688765.1 Flavobacteriales bacterium | reverse complement strand
AAGCATTTAAATCTATATTTTTTCAACCTCAGGATGTTGATTCATTCTAAATAGCGTATTAGCTGTTTTTAATCATAATTTTATTTCCATATTAATAGGACATTCGCAAAAATTGAAATTATGGATCAGGCTCATTTGCACATGTTAACCAATCACATACCTATTATAGGAACTTTATTTGCCTTATTAGCATTGGCTTTTGGAATGTTTAGAAAGCAAACACAGATCATTATTTTGAGCTATTGGTTTATTATTATTTCCGTAATTGGCGGATTATTTGCCTTTTACACAGGTGAGGCCGCGGAGGAATTGGTAGAAGGAATACAGGGCGTTTCTGATAAAGTAATTCATGATCATGAAGAGGCTGGCGAAGTGGTGATGGGATTTTTGTATGCGACTGGTATCGCGGCATTATTAGCTTTAGTGCTTGAAAAAATGAAAAAATTTCAGTCTTTGGCGGCTATGACTGTCTTATTGCTCGGACTTGGACTCTTTGGAACATCTGCTAGAGCTGGTTATTTGGGTGGAAAAATCAGACATACTGAATTACATCCTGCAACTGGCAATGATGTCAATCAGATAAATCAAAACGACGAGCATCTGCAAGAATATGAAGATGAGGATTGATTTCCCTTCATGTTTCGTCGTAGTTTTAATGTATTATCGTAGCATAAGCCAAAAGGTTTAAATTTGTCGTCATGGCGCACTTTTTGGTCACAGGCGGAGCAGGGTTTATTGGCAGTCATCTTATTGGGGCTTTGCTCCGCGATGAGGAGGCCAGAGTTACGTGTATCGATAATTTCGAAGATTTCTATCCTCGAAATATTAAAGAGGCCAATGTTAATCTCTATAGCAATGATTCGCGTTTTGTTTTTTATCAAGTAGATATTGGAAAAATTGATGAGCTAACTTCGGTTCTATCAACAATCAAAAAGCCGGATGTTATCATTCATCTCGCTGCCAGAGCCGGGGTTAGGCCAAGTATAGCGCAACCTTTGGATTATTACCAAACTAATGTCATGGGCACTTTGCACCTTTTGGAGTATGCAAAGAACCAAAGAATTCAGAATTTTGTTTTTGCATCTTCTAGCAGTGTTTACGGACAGAACCCGGATGTTCCCTGGAAGGAAAATGTAACAGATCTGCAACCAATAAGTCCCTATGCAGCAAGTAAAATTGCTGGTGAAAATCTAGGTCAGGTTTATTCACATTTGTATGACATTCAATTCAAAGCCCTTCGACTGTTTACGGTTTACGGTCCTCGACAAAGACCCGATCTTGCTATACACAAGTTTGCCGAGTTAATGATCAAAAGCGAATCTATTCCGCTTTTTGGTGATGGCACTACGTACAGAGACTATACCCACGTTAGTGATATAGTCAATGGGTTTTTGGCAGCAATTAAATATGGAAAAAAGAAATTTGATGTATTTAATATTGGAAGCGGTAATCCTGTAACATTGATGGAATTGGTGAATGGTTTGGAGCAAGCAATGAAAGTTAAAGCAACGATTGACTTTTTGCCAAAACAAGCAGGGGATGTAGACCGCACTTATGCTGATATCAATAAGGCCAAGGCCGACCTTGGTTATAGTCCGAAAATGAATATTGAAGAAGGATTGAGAGATTTTTGGGATTGGAAGAGAACTTGATTAATAAGGATATTTGTTTGAAAGTAATTCCCAAAGAAAAGTATCTAATTATTTCGAGAAACCGATGCTGCTTATTTTTCCTTGGTAATGCTTATTTTTATTCCAGAAAGAATTGATTTGAAACAATAACTGAATAGGAATCGTTCTGGGTTTCTTTTAAAATAGATCTTACCTACTCGTACTTCTTTGCGATGAATAGGATTTGAATTCAATAATTTATTATTGGCTAGGTATGAAATGAATTTGGCTTTCAAACCAGTGGTATCATCCCGCTGCTTATTTTTGATTGCTAGATGCAATCTATTATACAAGAGCTTCACCTCTCCATTTGATTCCTTACTGTTTGCCTCAAAATTAAAATCGAGTCGGTCAATATTGCAGGATGTAACAAATAAAAAAGCATTATGCTCAAGTATAGGATTCAATGCCTTACCGTCCATTTCTGATAGTGTTCCGCTTACTGAGAATGTATTAAGTGAATCGAAGATTTCGGCTTTTAATATTACATTAATTTCACCTTGACCCATTAATTGACTTTTAACTTTTAGAACCATAAATTCAGTTTTTGTCCTGAACTTGGGCAGTTTGCTAATATTATAGAAGCGGGCATCTATGGCGTCGAAATAAATGCTTCCCGCTTCACGAGCTAATTTTTCGTGTTCCGTATAGGTAATTTTCCCTTCTAGAACCGCAATGGAATCAATGTGTACAGCCCCATTATAATTATAAATCAAATCTTGGAATTCAGTTTTTTTCTCGTGAAGAACTGCTTTGCGTTTATCCCGAAAAACTTGCATATCCATACTTTGTATTTCTAGATATGTACTCTCTAAACTGCCTGAACAAAGGTATCCGGCGGCGGAAACATCACTCGCATGAATATTTCTGAATGTGGCCTCAATACGGTCAGATTCAAATGCATGGCGCGATGCGAATTCATAATCTTCGAAATTAGGCTGGATCGAAATAGAATCTATTGCCAAAGTTTTGGATGAATCGGAAAGTATCAGTCCATTGACTTTGAAGCTATACATACTATCAGCCTGAACCACAAAAAGTTCGTCAGCCTTGAAGTCGAATTTTCTGAATATACCAGCTTTTAATGTGTCTTTTTTGTTAAGTTCTAAATTGTAAATGTTTAGTAGCCCTTTTTTAATAGAATACTGTTGTGCGGATGATCCATTGTTTAGTGCTACATCCAATGTGTCAATATGTAGTTTTCCGAGATATATATTCACAGTTGAAATCACAAGATCTTTGGTCTTTTTAGAATCAAATATTTCGCCGGAGACCTTGCAATTTTTTAGTGAAACTTCATCTATGTCTAAATCATGCGTAAACAACAGTTTCCAAAGGCTAATTCCTTTGAATTCAATGGATTTAATTTGCCCACTTATATTATTGCTATTTAAGGACTTCTGACTTGAACTTATGGTAATCGTTTCTAATTCGACCTTAGAGTTAAAAATAGAAACATGAACATCATCTATTTGTACTAAGTATTCGCCATTTAAATCATTGAGCGATGCTGCTATTCTTTTTTGCGCCCATGGATCTATGAATATTGTAATGAAAACAACAGATGTGACGACTAAAGCCAAGATTCCAACGAATAATTTTAAATGAATTTTCTTTTTCATAGTCTTTAAAATATTGCGAAGAAGGGTCATGTGAAATTCTCCGAGTATATTGATAAAAATGAATAATGAAGAGGTTTTAGATCTTGTTCAGATCATTCAGTTTTTCAAGTTCAATAATCTTGAAAGACCCATTTATACTAGAAGGAGAGTTATCCTAAAATGAATGACTCATAATGCAATCTACCATTCCCAATTGGATTTCACATCGATTCATTTTCCTTGAAAAATGGAATAGATGCTGCTAATATGTACGTAATTTAAGCAATTATTCTGAAATATACGATAAGAGTGACACCGTTATCTCTAGGGCATTGAGTATTGCAACAATTAGTTATTATTAATGAGAAACTCTAATCGGTCACTCCACCACCAAAACTGTCCTCAATTCTCCACACTTCATTACATAAACTCCAGGTGCCCATGTTCTCACAAAGATCCGTTCAATTGCAGATGCAATAAGGCGTTCCAAAATTAATTTGCCTTGGGCGTCATAGATGAAAAGGATTTCATCTATGCATGCGGGGCAATCAATGCTGAATTGATCTATTGCAGGATTTGGGTAAAACTGTATTAGCTCAGGAGCACTTTCTGAAATACTAACCCCTTCAATACCACTACAGATTTCACAATCTATCCAAACATCGTAATGGTATTGGCATTATCATCATCGCAAGATTCGCCCAAGAGGCTATCATCAAAGCCTGGACAAGCATCTATTTCATCGCAAATGCCATCACCATCGCCGTCGTATATTCCACCTTCGCAAACACCTATCGTGACAGGTGCTTCAAACACGCCACGACCATGAGTACCGATGCGAATTTTTTGTCCGGAATATTGAATTTCGATGTCTTCAACTCGTGTGTTTGGAATCTGTCCATACAGTTCCCAATCGACCAAGTTATTATCGCGATAATACACGCCCGCATCAGTTCCAGCAAACAGTGCTCCGGCAATAAGTGTATATGTTTCAATAGCACCGGTTGATACGTTGGGCAATGTACCTGAAATATTCTCCCAATTGCCACCGCCATCAAAAGATCGGAATACTTTATTTCCACTTGAATATCCGCTCACGGTGATATAAACGAGATCCATGTTTTCAGGATCAACTTCCAGATCTGAAATGCCGGAAAATGGAAGTAAATGCTCCTCCCAGTTATTGTCTAATATATTTTTCTTCCACAATTTATTGCCTCTAACAGCATAAATGCGATTGGGCTCTGAAGGTGCAATAGCCAGCTGTTCCATATCACCGTTGCCAATTCCGATTGGACCAATTATAGTCCAGTCATTGCCACGATTAAAGGATTCATACACCTGATCAAATCCGCAAATAATGCGTTGAGGATTGCTGTAATCGAGTTTGAAGGGAGTTTCCCAAGCCCCTGTTCCATCTAGACCCGGAGGAGCTATTCCTACATTATTCCCATTCTGAAATCGGCGCATTCCCCCAAGTTGGTACGACCAATACCGAATGTTTTGATCACTAGGATCTATGTCCTGATTCATCCCATCTCCGGTGCCGGCGTAGTCTATCCAAAGACCTTGAGCATTGCGGTAAACATTTCCATTATCTTGTGAGCCGCCGCCTATTATCACCTCGTTTGATTGAGATACCGCGATATCATAAAACTGAGTAATCAGCAAGCCATCACAAAGGTTTACAAAACTATCATTGCTTATATCCAAAGCATAAACACCCCCATCATTGCATAAATACACATAATCATCATTCATTGGATTCACAAATGAATTGCGCTGATCTACGTGAATGAGTTCTAGTCCATTATCGCCGAGCCAATGTGTTAGAGGGGAGAAATTATTGCCAGAATTGTTGGATTTATAAACTTCGAAATTACCGATGATCAGCGTGTTTGCATCAACTGGAGAAAATTCGAGCGTCACATTCCCTTCTGGCATATTCACTCCGGCATCAAATGTGGAACCTCCATCATAGCTGCGTTTGAGAGTGCTTCCTGCTCTACAAAACACACGATTGGGATCGAGTGGAGTTACGGCAATGAGACAAGAATTATTGCCTATGGTAGTAAGTGGGGCGAAATTCAATCCCCCATCAGTACTTTTGTAAAGCGCGCCGTTATTGAGTCCTTGAAATACCACTGAAGGATCTCCCGGCAAAAATTTCACATCGAATGAACTGAGTGCATTAACCTGTTCTACGGTTTCAAAACCATCGTCGCTGCGATAAAGTCCGGCATCACAGGCTACAAAAACGCGATCTGCATCTTGAGGATCGGCCATCATCCAATAAATGCGGATATTTTGATTAAATGTGAAAGAAAGGGCAGTGCTTTCCCAAGTATTACCACCGTCAGTTGTTTTATAAACACCAATGCCTGAAGGCCCGTACCAAACATGATCACTCAGAGCAATATACATGGTTTCGGGATCATCACTATTAACAATGATGCTACTCACGGCGAGGTGAGGCAGATTATCGCCAATAGGAGTATAATTTTGTCCGCCATCCATTGTCTTCCATACGCCGCCAATAGCAGCTCCCACGAAAAATGTATTGACATCAGTCGGGTGAAATCCGATGGAAGTAGTTCGCCCTAAACCGATTTGCATGGTGATGTAATTCTCATAAGAGAGATTGGTCCATTCGATGTCGTCAAAAAGTCCACCACCACCGCGAGAAACTCCGTTATTTTCACGAAAATAGGCCGTAGGATCGCCTAAGGTTCCATCAGGATTCAGATGATCTTTCCAATAGGATTGCCAGCGCATGAATTTCACAAAATCTCCATCGCGATGTTCACCGGTGCATAGATCAGCAGCACTAATTCCGGGGTGAATCTGTGCGAAATATACTTCCGCTTGTTTAACGGCAGTTTCGAAATTGGTGGCATTGTATAAAATCTCATGAATGTCTTTTTGTGCAAACCCTGAAATTGCGGCAAATGCCAAGATAATGGTCGATAGAAAGGAGTTGTAGAAAGGTTTCACGCCTAATAATTTTAGAATTTGGCCTGAATTTACCTAAATTCTCGACAACCTCCAAATCAAAACATCCCGAATATTTAGTTTTAGAGGAGGTTGGCTCCTTTCTGAATAGCATCGAGTCTTACCGCTCTAATTTGCCTGATCCGAGGGAACTTTTTGCGGTAATTTTTCAAACAAGTCCCGCAGATCTTAAAGGTTAATTAATACCTTTAAGACCATGAAATGCCAGAATTGCGAATGCGAATTTCACACTCCTTTTTGTCCTGAATGTGGACAAAGGCAAACTCCTGCGGGTTTTGGATTTGCGCAGGTAATCTCGGAATTTTTGAGTGGGTTGTACAATGCCGAAGCACCTATCGTAAAAACATTTATTCAAATGTTTGTGGCTCCGGGTAAATTGGTGCGGGAGTATATTGGGGGCAAGCGCAAGGCCTATATGAGCCCGGTAAAGTACTTTCTTTTTGGCGCTGCCTTTTATTTTTTCATGCGCTGGATGCTTGATTGGGACCCTGTAGTATCTGCGGTTGGTGAAGAAGTTCTTGATACTCCTGCTATGAAAGTCAATTTGTGAATGTCGGCCAATGTAAATTTGTTGTTGCCACTGTGGATATTGATTATGGCTTTTTTTGATAAACTTTTCTTCTATCGCTCCCCCTTCACTTTTATAGAGCGGGTAGTTCAGAAATTCTTTGCAGTGGGCCAATACCTTATTGCTGCTACTTTATTGATTCCATTGGCGAAAATATTCCCAATGTTTCATCTTTTTAATTTTGTTTTTATTTTCGGATTTATCAGTTATTCCATAGTTGGATTTCATGGTAAAAATTCCTTTTGGGCGGCTGTAAAGGCAATATTGATAGCCTGCATAACCTTTCCTATCTATGTGATTATTTGTTCTATTCTTGTTGCTTGGGCTATGGGAATCCCGATTTCTGAGCTTATGATAAAATAACATTGGAACTATGTTAAATTTACTGTTTCAGACGGATCCCAATATTGTGGTGTATTTGTAGTTATGCTTTCTTAAGAGCACGTATTTTTTCCATTGTTCTTGACTCAGCAAATCGAGGATCTTCAATAATGGCGAGCTTTTCCATGTATGTTACTTCAATGTTAGAACAATCAAATTCTATAATCACCTTGCCCTTGATAAGGTAAATTCCGCGACCTCTGAAGGGGTATTTTTCTGCGATGGGAGGGAAGTGTACACTGTCTATCCAATTGCCCTCCTGGTCGATAAATGTGCCGAAATACATACGTTTTCCATCCGCGGTACTGGTTAGTTTTGCAGTTATAAGGTATGCACAAACCTGTACCATTTTATCCTTATAATTTTCGAGTTCCCTGCTCATTACGGCATGTTCTGGCGTTTCTTTTAAAAGAGTAAAAGGATCGCATAGAGGAAATCCCAGCATCTCTATTTGGTCGAAGGCTTCTTCGTGCTTCGCGGTGAAGAGAGGGGGTAATTGATGACTGCGTTCAGGGGTATCAAACAGTCTTTTTTCGGGTCTCTTTTTGCGGTCTTGTCCAAGTAAAAAATGGGCTTCCCACAAGAGTCCCTTTTTATCTTTTCCACTGAACCTAAACGCACCAATCCGAATCAAAATACTGGTTTGCTCCAGCCCTACATTGCACCGTTTTACAAAATCATTTAAATTTAAAAACTCACCTTCATTTTGCCTTGCTTCCAGTGTAGCTTCCATGGTTCGATGATCCAGATCTTTTACCAATCCAAATCCCAAGATGATGGTATTACCATCGATAACAGAATCAGCTCTGCCGCGGTTTACGCATGGCGCCTCGATAATTGCCCCATGCATTCGGGCTTCGTGAACATAGAGTTCTGTGCGATAAAACCCTCCAAAATTATTGATGGTGGCACACATGTATTCGAGAGGATAGTACGCTTTTAAAAAGAGACTTTGATAGCTTTCCACGGCATAGGATGCAGAGTGCCCCTTGGCAAAAGCGTAACCCGCAAAACTTTCCACTTGTCGCCATACTTCTGCAACCAAAGCAGGCGGTCTTCCTTTCGCTTCAGCCTTGTT
>JBDNHP010000384.1:0-2699 GCA_041688765.1 Flavobacteriales bacterium | reverse complement strand
TAAAATGAATTTGCGCCAGATAAATTGATGAATGCAGACCACAATCCTTTTTTGTACTCTAATTGTCCAAAGGCCCCCAACCAACTCACATGGCCCTCATCAAAATAATCCATCTTATCACCAACTCTTAATTTGGTGTCAGCACGTTGGTTGCGATTATCAGAGTCTAAAAAATAATCTCCCCCTATAAGGTCATGAACTTCCCGGTAGTGCTCTCCCACATAAGTTCTGAGATCTAATCCGCCAGAATAGGTCCAGGCTTCATTCGCTTTGTAAGTAGCAGAGCTCAATAAACCGTACCACATGTGATTGTTGTACGAGGCTCGCATAATCGTAGAAGATTTAGCTTCTCCCTCTTCATCACGATTTAATCCCCCAGGAAAAAATTCGGATAACATGTTGTTGTCGTATATCTGTTGAAAGTTGATTTGACCTTGTGGAGTATATTGTACGCCTGAGGTGGAGTTCAGACCAGTGCCGCCACCTCGTCCAAAAGAAGCGTACGCAACGTTAGAGATGTAAAGCTTTTCATTTACGCTCCAAAAATCACGAAGAGCAAACAATGGTTTATGGTAGAAATTAACACGCTCAACAATAGTTTTGGTGTCTCCGGGATTAAAAGAATTCGAAATTTGACCATCTTGAATTGGTAAATAATTGCGCTCTTCATACACGCCCCAATGCTCGTTAAAGCGAAGTCCACGTTCTGTGTATTGTGAAATAATGCTATCAGGAACTCCTTCGTTTCTGGCGTATTCCGCATCCCATGCAGCTATCGGCGATTTAAATGTCCTTTGCCCATGCTCCTGAGGCGCACCCATAGCTGAGAAACTCAATAAGTGCTTACCTGCTTGCTTTTCAGCTTTGAGATAATAGAAGAAACCTTCTGTATAGGTCTTGTCAACCCAACCATCTCCAGTTTTGAAAGAGCCAGCCATGGTAAAACCCCAACCATTTTTCAATCTACCTGAAGTTAGTCCGATGGAAGTCCTCAAGAAAGCATTATTGGCTACTTCTTGCTTAATTGTGATTCCCTTTTTTGCCTCAATCCCTTTGGTGAGAATATTCATGGTGCCACCAACAGATGGAATGGCAATTTTGCTGGCCCCCAAACCCCTCTGAATTTGAATACTGCGAGTTACAACATCCAAACCGAACCAGTTTGACCAAAACACCCAGCCATTTTCCATGTCGTTAACAGGAATACCATCAAGCATAACAGCAACATTTCGTTGATCAAATCCGCGAATGGTAACCCTAGCATCGCCATCTCCGCCACCGGTTTGAGTGGCGTAAACTCCGGGAGTGGAATTCATAATCATGGGTATGTCTTGAGAAGCTAGTTCTTCCTCAATCCGGGCTGGTAAAATGTTAGTAAAAGCTACAGGTGTTTCCCGCTCACGAGCTACATCGGCAACTACTTCAGCCTCATTAAGCAGATCAGTATCCATTTTCACATCGAGCACAATAACAGAACGGTCTATCTTAACCGTTTTACTAACGCCTTTATAACCTACGTATGAGAATTTGAGGGTGTATTCCCCATAAGGTAATTCCAACTCATACTTGCCATCAAAATCAACTAAAGTGCCTTTACCTTCGCCGTAAATAACGTACGCACCAATCAACGGTTCTTTTGAAAATGCGTCTGAAACGCTTCCTCTAAGCATGCCTGATTGTGCGAAAGAAAATAGAGGCAGGATTGTGATCAATCCCACAAACACCTTAATCAAAAAGCGCATGAAGCTAAATATTAGCGTATAACTAGCTTTTTCTGAAGCATAATTCCAGAGCTGCTATAACCCTGTATCAAGTAAATGCCGGTTGGGATTTGAGCAATGTCGATTTCTACTTTAAACCCAGACTGTAATTGGCTAAACATAAGTTTGCCATCCAAAGCAAGAATCTCCAGTTTTGAAAGAACAAATGGACTGTTAACATTCACCTTACCATCAAGACTTGGGTTTGGATAGACCGACATTTCGAGATTGAAATTTTCTGAAATGTTGTTCGGATTGCAAGCACTTGAATGAATGCCAAGGTTGGTAAATGTATTAGCAGGTATAGAGTCGTATTCTGCCGCCACATTAAATGCATCAACAGGACTGGTGTCACCATCCACTACATCATATTTCCTAATCAATGTATGATTTGCAGACCAAGCGATTTCGCCGTTTAAGGCCCAAGAATATTCAGGGGCTACATTATTCCAGCCTCCTCCATCATTAGGATCGCCGGGATCTTCACCAATTTTACCGAAAACATCAATAACAACATTGCCTGCAATTTTGCGAAGTACCATAGCATCATTGCCATTGAAATACAGGGCATTATTAACGTCATAAACTGGACATGCAAACCAATCGGCAACAAGTTGGAGTTCTTCCCAAACAGGAGCTTCTTGGCCAGTACCATCAGGATCACGCTTATCAAGTACAATAACAAAGGTACTTTGAGCCTCAATAGTGCCTTCAAGGGTTAATTTCTGATTGTCCGCGGCAGAAGCACTTCCGTTGGAATAGCGTTCTAATTTGTAGCCACTTAGGTCTATAGCACTGTTAGTGGGGTTATAAAGCTCAATAGCTTTATTGTTCGACCAGCCTTCCAAATACTCAGATATGAAAAGTTCGTTGCAACCTTGAGAATAAGAGTGGAGTCCTGTAATTAGAAGTCCAAGTGTAAGAGCGTATTTTGCCATT
>JBDNHP010000001.1:0-4484 GCA_041688765.1 Flavobacteriales bacterium | reverse complement strand
ATATGCCGATGATTCCTGAATTAGCATTTGCTGTTTTAGCGTGCGCCAGAGTTGGGGCGGTTCACTCAGTTGTATTTGCAGGATTTTCTGCGAACTCTTTGGCGGATCGAATTAATGATGCTTCTGCAAAGGCAGTTATCACTAGCGATGGAATGTTCCGAGGGGCTAAAGAAATGCCTGTAAAACGTGTTGTTGATGAGGCTCTCGAACATTGCGATTCGGTGCAAAAAGTTATTGTAGTCGAGCGCACGAAATGGGAAGTTAATATGAAGTCTGGTCGGGATGTTTGGTATCACGAAGAATTACTGCACGCGAGTGATGAGTGTCCGGCAGAAAGCATGGATTCTGAAGACTTGCTTTTTATTTTGTACACTTCCGGTTCAACGGGCAAACCAAAAGGGGTCGTGCATACCTGTGGAGGATATATGGTGTATACGGGGTATTCTTTTGCGAATGTTTTTCAATATAATCCCAGCGATATTTTTTGGTGTACTGCAGATATAGGTTGGGTTACTGGTCATAGCTATATCGTATATGGCCCATTGCTAAACGGAGCAACCACGGTAATGTTTGAAGGAATCCCTACTTATCCGGACCCAGGCCGTTTCTGGCAGGTATGCGATAAGCTTGGGGTTACCCATTTTTATACGGCCCCAACTGCTATTCGTTCACTAATGGCTTGTGGTGATGATCATGTTTTTGGATACAATCTACATTCATTAAAAGTGCTTGGCACCGTTGGTGAACCCATCAATGAAGAGGCTTGGGAATGGTACCATATCCATATTGGTAAGGAACGTTGTCCGATTGTGGATACTTGGTGGCAAACAGAAACTGGCGGAATAATGATTTCTGGCCTGGGAAATCTGAGTCCTATGAAGCCTGCACATGCCGGATTTCCATTGCCTGGCGTGCAACTCGAGTTACTCGACAGCGAAGGCAATATTATTAATGAAAATGAGAGGGAAGGTCTATTATGTATACGCTTTCCTTGGCCGTCCATATTGCGCACTACTTATGGTGATCATGAACGCTGTCGGCAAACTTACTTCTCCTCTTTTAAGGGGTTTTACTTCACGGGGGATGGCGCACGTCGGGATGAGAATGGGATGTACAGAATCATAGGCAGAGTAGATGATGTGATTAATGTTTCAGGTCATCGATTTGGAACAGCAGAAATAGAGAATGCAATTAATGCAAATTCACTAGTTGCAGAATCGGCAGTAGTTGGTTTTCCCCATGACATTAAAGGACAAGGGATTTATGCGTTTGTAATTTTGAAAAATGCGGATTCCCATGAAGATAAGTTGCGGGCTGAGATAATTGAAACGGTAGTAGAACAGATAGGTAGGATTGCCAAACCGGATAAGATTCAGTTTGTTCCGGGATTGCCAAAAACGAGATCAGGCAAGATAATGCGAAGGATTTTAAGGAAAATCGCGGAGGGTGATACGAGTAATTTGGGAGATATAACAACCTTGATGGATCCGGATGTGGTGGAGGAGATCAAGGGAGGGTATATAGGTTAAATGGGACGAATTTGGAAATGACGAAAGCAGAGAAGATAAATGGAATTCCAATTTCGGGTGAATATGAAAAAATAATATTCGACGTTCCAGAACCTTGGAGACAACAAAACTGGAACTATGTTAAATTTACTGTTTCAGACGGATCCCAATATTGTGGTGTATTTAGAGAAAAGAATAGTCCAGTTTTTTAGTAGCCGAAATACCTGCAAGGGGAATAGCTTCCTTAGTTGCAGATGGACAGGGTATATATTGATGTTGACAGAAAGGCCAAAATATAGGACATTAAAATTGGACCAACTTAAGATGTTTGTGCTGACCAATCAATTGAGATTTTTTATTTCAAGGTATTGGGACTGTTGGTATCTTGACAAGTTATTTAATGAAATTAAAATATTTATGCCTGTGGGCTGTGACGGAATTTTCTATACGGAAGTGGAGGGACAGAAATTAGAAATTGAATAAATTGGATCTAATTTGAATAGATACAATGAATTTTATATTGACCTAATTGAAAAAAAGACAAAGAAGAACTCGGGATAAGTGCATGTACAGAAGTTGAAATTCAACGGCTATTCAAGCATTCAGTGCTCGTTATTAATCGCATCGACTCGAATTCACCACCTCTGAGTTTCTGCAAAAACGTGATTCAACAATTAACCAAACCAATTGACAAAAAAATTAATTCACATGAAAGATGTAGTTTGCCCAAATTGTAACAAGATTTTTAAAGTCGATGAGGCTGGATTTGCGGATATTGTAAAACAAATACGTGATCATCAATTCGAAGAAGAACTGCAAAAACGTTTAAAACTTGCAGAAAAGGATAAAGAAAATGCTGTTAAACTAGCTGAAGCAAATCTTAAAAATTCATTACAGGAGAATCTTACCCAAAAGGATAGAGAGATACTCCAATTGAAAGCTAATAATGAGAAGGAACTTGCCGAAATGTTGGCTAAGAAGGAATTAGTGATAGCCGAAATGAAATCAAAAATAGAGAATGCTGATCTTGAGAAAAAACTATCGTTAACTCAAGCAATACAAAGAATAGAAAAAGAACGAGATGAGATTGCCAATAGTTTGAAAAATAGGGAAACTGAAAATCTACTACGTGAAAAAGCTATAAATGAAAAGTTTTTAGCAGAACTCAAGACAAAAGATGATATTATCAAATTAAAGGATGAAGAAATTGCACTGCGTAAAGATATGAAGCTGAAGCTCTCAACCAAAATGATTGGTGAAACACTTGAGCAACATTGTGAAACAGAATTCAACAAACTTCGTGCAACTGCTTTTCAAAAAGCCTATTTTGAAAAAGATAATGATTCAAAGTCTGGAAGTAAAGGGGACTTCATCTATAAAGAAACGGATGACGCTGGAAATGAAATCATTTCCATTATGTTTGAAATGAAGAATGAAGTTGACGCAACCACGACAAAAAAGAAAAATGAGGATTTTTTAAAAGAATTGGATAAAGACCGAATTGAAAAGCAATGTGAATATGCCGTTCTTGTTTCGCTTTTAGAAGCGGAAAGCGAACTGTATAATACTGGTATAGTCGATGTCTCTCACAAACATGCCAAAATGTATGTTGTTAGGCCGCAATTCTTTATTCCAATTATCACGCTTCTTCGCAATGCAGCCATGAATTCAATGAAATTCAAAGCGGAGCTAAATTTGATTAGAAATCAGAACATAGATATAACCAATTTTGAAGATGATATAACCAAATTTAAAGAAGGTTTTGCAAGAAACTATGAATTAGCAAGTCGTAAGTTCAAAACTGCTATTGATGAAATAGATAAAACAATAGACCATCTTCAAAAGACTAAAGAAGCCTTGTTATCATCGGAAAACAACCTTCGTTTGGCCAATAATAAGGCGAATGATCTGACAATCAAAAAATTAACACACGGAAATCCGACGATGACAGCAAAATTTGAAGGATTGTCGGGGAAGTTAGAATAGATTATATAAGTAGATGAAAAGTTTGTCATTAAGGGATTCAAAAAGTCGAAAATTCTTTATCTAAGGACATTAAGTTGCAACCCTAATCTTAGATTAACTACTTACTTCGCAAGTATTGATAGTGGTGGATTTCTGGAGATTTCAGATTTGATTACCGGTAGCTTTTCATCAATTGCAACCTTATTCTTGGATTAACTACTTATTTCGCAAGTTTGAATTATCATGGAATCGCAATGAGTGCAATTTTGAATGCCGCTAGCTCTTCATAAAACTGAAACCGGAGTGGCTATTTCGGTCCGACCGTGCCAGGATGGAAACAGTAGATTATCAAGACTCTTAACCACTTTATTACTGTTGAAACTGGACTACCAATTTATCCAGTACGTTTCTTTTGAACATGTGATAGAAAATAAGAAAGAAGACGATTACAGGGTTTTAATGGATGGACAAAAGAACCGATATAAAGAAGACGAACGTATTGACAAATAGATACTTTTTTTTCTCGAAAGTCTCATAGACCTTACCAGACGATTAGAAGCGAAATACAACACTTTCAGCAAACTGAAAATTGCCTTGAATCTAAGGCAGCAACAGATAGTTGCTTATGTGAAAGTCCAGGAAACCGCACAAATCAAAGGGATAGAAGTCGCCTTGGAAAATTACTCCCGAAATACGATTAAAAAGGATGTGGCTTATCTTGTCAACGAAGGGATTTTATTGAAAGTAGGAGCAGGAAGGGGAGTTCGATATTATCTTAAATAGTAAACCATAACCCGCCCCGTGCCTTACATGATTTTCAACGGGCGGACATTATTCTTCTGCTTTTCAGTGTTTGGTTATTTTGGACCCGCAAACCGTCAGACTGTCTAAAAACTTCCCACTATTGTTAATTATTAAATCTTTGTTTTCTGCGCCTTACTTTGTATCTTTAAATCATGAGATACATTCAAGGAGAAAGCAGAGAACAGTTGATGTTTCTTCCGGCCTCTT
>JBDNHP010000383.1:0-2458 GCA_041688765.1 Flavobacteriales bacterium | reverse complement strand
TGTTCTATGGCAGATTCAGGCGTACCCCAATTCTGCATCATTTCTAAGGTTTTCTCCATAGAAACCTCCTTCACATCTTCAGCTAATTCAGTATTGATCACATTAAAGAGAAGAATATTGAAAAGAGCTCCAACAACTAAGGTCACAACTGCCACAATAATCATGGTGAGATAAGAATGAGCATAGGTCAAAACACCTCCATTTCGGGATCTTTGTTTAAATCCAGCCCAAATCTGGAATCCCCAAATAATTGGAAAAGTGAACAAATTAAGCCACCAATTAGAGAATATTTCGATGCCCATTAAATAACGCAACAATGTGTAAATCACAAGAATAAGTCCTGTAATGAGTCCGGCTTGAACCGCTGATTTTGCAAGTGAGTTCATAATTTTAAGAGCTGATTTCGGAACAAATATAAAGGGCTGACTTCATTTTTGCGATAATTTAATTGTGAGAAAGTAAGGAAGGATGTATTTTTGTGCGGAGGCAAGTCGTATACGATCAGCTCCTGCTGAATCCCCCAGGCCGGGAACGGAGCAAGGGTATGTGGTTGAGCGGTGCGATGTAAGTAGCTTGCCTTCTTTTTTTTCTCTTTTTTGGGAAATACTGAAAATACTGTTGCAATGAGCAAAGTAGTATTGATAAGCGGCGCTAGTTCTGGTTTAGGAAGGTCGATAGCGCATCAATTGGCAAAGAAAGGATACAAAGTTTACGGCAGTTCCCGCCAAAAAATGGATCCGGATCCCCTTATAGAATTCCTTCCAATCGACCTCTCTGATCTTCAGTCCATAAAAGCAGCACTTCAAACCATCGAAACCAAGCACAATCGACTGGATTTGCTCATCAACAATGCGGGTATTGGCATAATTGGCCCTCTAGAATTTACTAGTCCCTCGATTATTTTAAATGCATTTCAAACCAATGCCTTTGGTCCTATGGAACTCAGCAGACTCGCTATTCCACTGCTCAAAAAATCCGGAAAATCACGAATAGCAAGTATTTCAACTATTGCGGGAGAAATTGGTTTGCCTTATCGAGGTATTTATTCCTCCAGCAAGGCTGCGCTTGAAATGTTTATGGAAAGCTTAAGCATGGAGCTCAAGCCTTTTGGAATTAGCGTTCAAATTATTCAACCAGGTGATTTCGCTTCGGGAATTGCAGCAAAACGACTCGAATCGGAAATGCCGTCTAAAATTGATTATCCGCATTACGACAGGATCATCGAAGAAGTTAATAGTGACGTAGATCAAGCCTGGAGCACAGAGTTGATGGCTTCTAAAATCATTGAAAGCATAGAATCCGCGACTCCGCCCTTAAGAAAAAGGATTGCCCCTTTTATGCAAAAACTAAGCATAACACTGAAGCATTGCCTTCCTTCGCGTATGTTTGAACGAATTATAATGAATCATTACAAATTATAAGTATTGATGACAGAGATCAAAAAAATTCTGGTTGCCAATCGTGGAGAAATTGCGCTAAGAATAATGCGTTCAGCTCGTGAGATGGGTATTTCTACCGTTGCCGTTTATAGTGATGTAGACAGAAATGCTCCTTTTGTGAGGTATGCTGACGAAGCTATTCATATTGGTCCATCCCCTTCGTCAGAAAGCTATTTACGCATTGATAAAATTCTAGATGCGGCGCAAAAAAGTGGGGCACAGGCAATACATCCAGGCTATGGCTTTCTATCTGAAAACTCTGCTTTTTCTAGAGCGGTAAAGAGTGCAGGACTTATTTTTATTGGGCCAGATGAACATGCTATTGAAACAATGGGAAGCAAACTGGCGGCAAAACAAGCAGTTAAGGCCTATGATATTCCAATGGTACCTGGCACAGATCATGCAATTGAAAACATTGAACAAGCTATAGAAGTTGCCAAAAAAGTAGGTTTCCCACTCCTAATTAAAGCAAGTGCGGGAGGTGGTGGAAAAGGGATGCGCATCGTAGAGCAAGAATCTGAACTGCAGGAACAAATGAACAGGGCTATTTCTGAAGCCGTTTCTGCATTTGGCGATGGATCTGTTTTTATTGAGCGTTATGTGAGTTCCCCTAGGCATATTGAAATTCAAGTTTTAGCTGATCGGCATGGCAATACCCTTTATTTATTCGAGAGGGAATGTTCAATACAGCGCCGACACCAGAAAGTAGTAGAAGAAGCTCCATCTGCTGTGATCAGTCCTGAAATTCGCAAAGCAATGGGTGAAGCCGCTGTAAAAGTGGCTCAATCATGCAATTACGTAGGTGCAGGTACAGTAGAATTTTTGGTTGACGACAAACTCAACTTCTACTTTTTAGAAATGAACACCCGTTTGCAAGTAGAACATCCTGTAACTGAACTTATTACTGGCGTTGATTTGGTAAAAGAACAAATCAGAATAGCGGAAGGAAAACAAATATCATTCACACAAAATGATTTAGAAATTAATGGTCATGCCATTGAAATCAGGGTTTATGCCGA
>JBDNHP010000382.1:0-12425 GCA_041688765.1 Flavobacteriales bacterium | reverse complement strand
TGAAATGGATAAGGACCGAGCGTTTTTGCTTTCTCAGTATCGAGATATCCCTAATTACATTAAGAATTTTCCGCAGGTTTATGGAGACTTGATTCGAGAGCTTGAAAAGAGCAAAACCCAGATTATGGCTCTTAAAAAAGCATTGGAAGAAGGTGCAGGAAAAGATAGTATGGGAAATAAGATTAATAAGGAATACGCTATCAAATACAGCAATGATGAATGCACGATTGCTGGACAAGTGGTTTCCCAAATTGATAAAATTCAAGAGAAGTTTCCTGAATCATTGAAACGATATGATGAACTTGATCCCCAACTTAGTGGATTTTTTGATTCTTTGAGAACAATACAAGCCGAACAAACATTGTTAAATAGCGGAGGAAGTCAATAACCATGAAAAGCACTATGGCCAGATTCATTTGTTTTGCTGTTCTCAGTTTGCTTATGAGCCTGAGTCAATCGCTTTATGCTCAGGGAACAGATGAGCAGCTTGCCGATTACTATTTCGAAAATGGTCAGTATGAGCAGGCGAGGCTATACTATGAGAAGCTATACAAAACCAATCGTTCCGGAAAAATTTATCAGAATTATCTTCAAACCTTAATCGCTCTTGGCGATTTTGAAGAGTCGGAGAAAATAATCGAAAAGCGTTTAAAGAGCTCTCAAAACCAAAGTGATATTTATGTGGAGTTAGGAGAGCTTTACCAAAGATTTAATAAACCTGAGGAAGCTAAAGAGGCTTATAATGATGCCTTGAAAACGATGCAGCCAGGACGAAGTAATGCCATTCGGTTAGGGAATGCCTTTATAAAATTAGGAGAAAATGAGTTTGCGATGGCAACTTATGATAAGGGCAGAAAAATGGCTACTGATGGTTATTCTTTCCACTATGAATTTGCCAATTTGCAGGGCATTATGGGCAATTATGAAGAAATGGTCAGTTCATTTCTTGACTTGCTTCTTGAATCGCCTAATTATATTCAAACCGTGCAAAATGCCATCGGAAGAAACCTGAATATTCAGGAAGATGAAGGCAATGCCGAAATGGTAAAAATTGCTTTGTTAAAACAGAATCAAAAGTATCCTAACGAAGCAATATATTCTGAAATGCTGATTTGGCATTTTATGCAACGCAAAGAATTTGCATCAGCTTTTGTTCAAGCAAATGCTTTAGATAAAAGACTGGGAGAGAATGGATTCCGCATGATGGATCTCGGTAAAATGGCAACGAGCAATGGAGATTATCTGACGGCAAGAAAGGCTTATAAAGCAGTATTGGATAAGGGTCCGTCAAATGACTATTACATTACAGCAAGAACCGAAATGTTGCAGGTGATGAGGGAGGAAATTCTCAATGTTCCTGGCTTTTCTCTTGATCAAGTGAATACACTTAAAAATGAGTACACGGCTGCTATTAACGATATGGGCAAAAATGCTCAAACGGCAGTGCTCATTAAAGAATTAGCGCATATTAAAGCCTTTTATTTGGCTGATACGGAAGGTGCAATTGTGGATCTTAAAGAGGCGGTTGAATTACCCGGTTTGTATCCTGCCATTCAGGCTATCATTAAGCTTGAGCTGGGTGATGTGCAGTTGTTTCAGGGCGAAATTTGGGATGCGTCTTTATTGTATTCTC
Source organism: Flavobacteriales bacterium (assembly GCA_041688765.1). Lineage (GTDB taxonomy): Bacteria > Bacteroidota > Bacteroidia > Flavobacteriales_D > Sanyastnellaceae > JBDNHP01. The sequence goes on along the minus strand of JBDNHP010000382.1, from coordinate 10,792 downwards.
AGGTGGAGTTGGATTTTAAAGAAGATGTTCTCGGACATGAAGCGAAATTCAGGAACGCCCGAATTTCATACTATACAGGCGATTTTCAGTGGGCTCAGGCTCAGCTTGATGTGTTGAAGGCCTCTACAAGTAAGTTGATTTCAAATGATGCCATAGATCTTTCATTGCTGATTACGGATAATCTTGCTCTGGATACTATTACCGAGCCGATGTTGCTCTTTGCTCAAGCTGATTTGTTGGCTTATCAGAACAGGCATGGGGAAGCATTCGAAAAATTAGATTCAATTGTGAATGTTTATCCCGGGCACAGTCTTACCGATGAAATTCTTATTCTAAAGGGTGATATCTATTCGGAGCAAGGAAAGTATGATAAGGCTGCGGCTTCATATCAAACGGTGATTGATTTGCATTTTCATGATATTTTGGCGGATGATGCGCTTTTCAGGTTAGCCGGCTTAACAGAAGGAGTATTCGGAAAGCCTGATGAAGCCATGTTGCTTTATGAAAGAATTATGGTAGAGTATCCCGGAAGTCTCTATGTGATTGAAGCTCGTAAGCGATTCAGAACGCTTCGAGGCGATGAAGTTCAGTAAATTCTGCTATTTGCGGAAAATCCAATCCCTACTGGACAACATTATTGTAACAATCAAAATTTAGAGCTAGCCACTAAGGCACAAAGTTCCGCGAAGAAGGGGATGTCAATATTGAAATCGTTCCCATAGATTCTGCTTGGCGATGCTCCGTGTATGTGCGCCTTAGCAGCAGAAAAAGAGCCCAATCAAAACTCAGAGCTAGCCACAAAGGCGCAAAGTTCCGTTAAGAAATGGATGCCAATTTTGAAATTGGTTCAAAGGATTTGCTTCACAGTTCTTAATGCTTTCTTGGCAATGAAATTCAATCCCGAAAGGATTACATTATAACAGCCTTTTTATTTAAACCACCAAGCCCCGATAATCTAAAAATATTATTTCGCTTGAAGCAGGAGCAGAGTGTTTGTTCGGAATTCCTTTGAATTTATTTGCAAACTGTAGCTGCCTGAACTCATTGAACTCATATCAAGTTGAAGCATTTCACCGACAAAGGGATGTGAAGAACTCTTTACCAACCTTCCAGACATATCATAAAGATCCAAATTGATCAGTCCGAATGGAATGCCGGTTAATACGATATTACAATGATCATTTACCGGATTAGGGTAAGTAATTAGAGTGATCTGCGAGTTCAAATCTACAATGTTGGTAACCAAAATAGTTTGTGAAACTTCACACTCATTGGCATCAGTAATAGTGAGGGTGTAAGAACCTTGTTGTTCAGCATCATCAAGAATTCCAAGTGATTCCGTTTCAGACACCGAATTGCCTTCTGAATCGGCCCACAAATAGCTGTATGGCTCGGTTCCACCAGTCACTTCATAAGCGGAGGAGCCACCCGGATTATCGTTAATGCTTATAGCTTCCAATCCTATAATATTGATTGCATCTGGCTCTATAACCTCAAAGTTAAGGATAGTAGGAACTTGACAAATTCGATCACCTGTAATACTAAGTTCATAAATACCGGATTCTAAATTAAAAATATCCTTAGTATCCTGACCTGAAGTCCATTCAAATGAATAGTTTACGTCATCTTCTGGCATTTCAATTTCTATGCTGCCATTGGCATCATTGAAACACAAGAGATCAGCAATTTCTGAAGATAGAATTTCAGGAGCGAATGGAGCTTTAACATCAATATGAACAACCCCTTCAGAGCATAAAGGCCCAATACCATCATCGCAAACCAAATACAGCAAATCAATTATTCCGCTGTACCCTGAATCATAAATAATCTCAAGATTTTGTTCCTCTAACGAATAAGTACCGTACGAACTAGAAATAATTGAAATATTTAATAATTCAATCGGAGTTTGAAGATCATTGATATACAAGGAGAGATCGACGATTGTGCTGCTTAAAGCACATGATTCAAGATTTACACTTTCAACAGAAGGTGCGCTGTTAACCTGACCTACAGCAATGGTGATTTGTCCAATTTCACACATCATCATTTCATCACAAACAGAATAGGAAATCACTTCAATCCCCATAAATCCAAGATCAGGGATATAACTAAATGTACCATCCGCATCCATTATAAGGAGACCATTTTGAGGGGCGTTTTCAATACTATATTGCAAATTGTCACTATCTATATCGAAATCGTTTATAGACACATCCCCAAAAGTCTCAATATTTTCGAGCGTAGAGTAATTATCGTTTAAAGCAACAGGAGCATCATTTACAGGTACGATTTCAAAATAAACAGTAGCAATGTCACATGCGCCTTGCGAATCACAAACCTCATAGTCCATAAAGTCCATACCGAAATAGTTGGCATTTGGCGCATAAATAAAGCCACCATATTCGTTCATAAGAACATTGCCAGATTGGGGCAGTGTAATTATGCTATAAGTCAAGTTCGCGTCATCAACGTCTGAACTCAGAGGTGCTAAACTGTTAATTATTGATTCATCCTCAAACATTACTAGTTCCATATCGATTGCAATAGGAGCATCGTTAATTGCAAGTACATTGATAGTAACGTTGGCTATTTCGCAAACCAAATAAGGATCACAAGCTTGATATTTCATGGTGACAGTTCCCACGAAATTAATATCAGGTTGAAATTCCAAAATGCCTGAAGCATTAATAATGCAATTACCACTATTGGGCTCTTCAAAAATGGAGTATGTTAATACATCTCCGTTCGGGTCTGAGTCATTGGAAGATAAGTCAAAAGTGATTTCTTGGTCTTCATTTATTTCAATGCTATCGTCAGTCAAAACAGGCGCATCGTTAGTATTGGTTACATTGAAATTAACTATTGCGGTGGCACATGCGTTTTCGCTATCACACACTTGATATTCCGCTTGATCAGAGCCCAAAAAGCCATCATTAGGAGAATAAGTGAAAGTTCCATTAGGCATTAAATTGAACACCCCATTTACAGTATTCTGAATAATAGAATAAGTTAAAATACCGTTGTCAACATCATAGTCATTATTAGAAACATCCCCTGAAACTGCGATATTCATTAGCACACCAATGTTTTCGCCTATTGCAACAGGTGTGTCATTTAGAGGGTTAATATTGATCGTGATAGTTGCTGTTACACAGGTATTCAAAGGGTCGCAAGCATTATAGCTCATAATTTCCTGACCAAAATAGTTGCTGTTAGGCGTATAACTGAAGTATCCGTTCGCATTAAAAATGAGATCACCATGCAAGGGTCCTTGAACAATTTGGAAATATAGCTCATCTCCATCCGCATCAAAATCGTTCAGGCTTACGTCTCCTAGCAGAACTTGATCTTCATCCACATTAAAAGCGTCATTTAGAGGTTCTGGAGCATCATTAACGAATAATACTTCTATGCTGAACTGGGCTTCTGAACATACTGAAAAAGGATCACAAACCATATAGCTCAGCATTTCTAATCCATTAAAAAGGTCATTTGGGGTATAGCTAAAACTTCCATCTGTATCGAAAATGATAATTCCATTCACTGGATTTGCAAGCAAGGAGTATGTCAAAACATCGCCATCCACATCAAAATCATTATCAGCAACAGTGGCGTAGATCGTTATTTCTTCGCTAGTGGTAAACTCATCATCTACCGCAACAGGGGCATCATTCAAAGGATTAACGGTAATTTCTAATAAACCAAAAACACAATCCATAGCCATATCACAAACTTCGTACTCTACTTCAAACTGACCATTGAAATCAAGATCAGGCACAAATAGAAATTCTCCATTTTGGTTTCCACTAAAGGAGCCTGGAACGCCATCCACATCAAAAGAATACATCAAATCATCACCGTCTAAATCGGAGTCATTCAAGGCTACATTGCCTTGGAGTTGTGTGTCTTCATCCAGATCAAATTGATCGTTCACAGCAATCGGCGGATCATTAATTGGAATGATTTGAATATTCACATTAGCTTCCGAACTTCCGCCATCCGCATCATTTACGAAATAAGAAAACCCATCATTCCCGAAATAATTGTCAAAAGGGGTATAGCTGAAACTGCCGTCGGAATTGAGCTCTACATCGCCGTAGTTGGCCTGTTCAGAAAGGGAATAAGTAAGAATTACAGTTTCGATGTCTGAGTCATTGAGACTTAAATCAGCAAATATTGATTCATCTTCGTCAATCACATAATTTTCGCCTAAAGCAATTGGAAGATCGTTAACCGAATTAATGGTTATAAAAACATCACCAAAATCCACAACGCCACAAGGGTCAATACATACATATCCAAATTGATCGTCGCCAAAGTAATTTGGCTCAGGCGTGTAAGTATACGTGCCGTTAAAGTTGAGAGTTAACGTTCCATGATATGGCCCGAAGATGTCCACATAATCAAGAATTTCTAAATCCAGATCGTAATCATTCAAGGCCACGCTAGCGGTGAGAGTTTCATCCTCATCAATTTCTTCGTAATCATCAACTGCTACAGGCCAATCATTAACAAATGCGATTTCCAGAGTTACTAAAGCATCATCACACAAGCCATAAATATCACAGGCATTATAAATGAAATAGTCCTCGCCGTAATAGTCCAAATCTGGAGTAAAACTGAAAGTCCCGTTAGTATTTAAAATCAGAACGCCATGTTCTGGCTCAACTTCAATGGAGAAAGTAAGAGCGTCTCCATCCGGATCATAGTCATTGCTATGAACTTGATTATTCAAAACAAAATCTTCAGTGCCGTATTTGTAATCATCAACAGCTACTGGAGGAGTGTTGGGAGGGAGAACTGTGATATAAACGAATGCAAAGTCACAAGCGCCGCAAGGATCACAAGCCTGATACATAAATTGATCGGGACCTGTGTAACCAGCCTCAGGGGTATAAGAGAAACTACCATCAATATTAAAGCTAAAAGAAGCGGCGTGTGAAGGCGGCAACAAAACATTCCACCAATTTACTTCATCGTCCAGCTCTATATCATTCCAACTTACATTTTCATTGAGTATTGAACCGAGAAAGGCATTGAAGTTATCGTTATTGGCTTGTGGTAAGTCATTCACGAAAGTCAAACCGAATTCAATCTGAGCGGTTGCGCACAAACCACCGGGATCACAAACTTGATAGGTAGCATAATCCAAACCATTATACTCAGGATCAGGCACATAGCTATACTGGCCATTTGCGCCAAGAATGAGCTGTCCATGGGTAGGTCCCACCAAAACGGAGTAAATTAATGGATCGCCATCTGGATCATAATCGTTTAGAGAAACATCGCCTGTTTGAATAGTATCTTCCGGACCATAGTTCTCATCATTTTCTGCAACAGGAGCAGCGAAAAGTAACAAAGATGATCGCAATTCGGAAGAAGAATATGCGAAAGTTTGTGTTGCTTCAAGAATGAAAAAAGCACACAACACTCTAATAATCAGTATATTCCAGTTGGCCATAAGTTTCAGATACAATTGTTAAACCCAAAATAACTTCGTCGGGCATCAATATTTGTACGACAAAAGTAATGAAAAGGTTACAAAAATCCGATTTATTAACAGCAAAAGTCAATTCTTAACAATTGGATTATGTATGCTTTTGCGTTCAGGTTATCAATTGTTACATGCAGAACCTTTGGCGATAAGGAATTGCGCCAATATGTAGCTCAGCATAATCCAGATTCCGGCTAGTGGCAAAGGCCCCTGAAATTTGTTGAAAGCCAAAATGAGGTCGCTAACTACAAAAGAAAGCGCCCCAGCAAACACCAAATAAAAACTTCTTTTCCCTACTCTGCCAAAGCGATTGAGGGCAAAAAGAGCCATGCTCAAAATGGCTAGCGTGTAAACGAGTACCGGAAATTTCAAATCTGCCAGGTCGTTCTTAAGTCGATCAAAAATGAACCAACCAAATAATGCGAAAGGAGCTATTATGAGCGGTGTTTTTTTGATCAGAGATAAATGCTGCACCGTAAACTGCGGTCGTAAAAATGCAGAAGTATAGAAAACTTGTGCCAGTAAGAATCCAATCAATCCATAAATAAAAAATCCCTCTTTCTCTTGAAAAATGAGCAGAACATCTCCGGCAAATGAAAAGAACATGGCGATTAAGATGCGCATTTTCAGCTTAGCATCATGGCCTTCATAGCTAACAAGGAAATAGGCTGCGATGATGGGCATAATCAAAGGCTTGCTAATCATGTTTAGCCAGTCTAACGTATAAGGATGAAGGCCTACTGCAATTTGAGACATTGTGATCATAATCAGAATGAAAAGAAGAATTGTTTTAATGCTCATTTGACTAAATTCTGACTATATTTTTTTTATTTTGTTTGAATATTTAGCTTTAAAAACCAAATACCACTGAGAATAGCTATGGGAATGGAGATGTATCCCACTGTAGTTGAAATTAAAAACGCTACGAGAATAATTCCGAATAGCTTTACAATCTCAAACACTTTTGCCTTATTATTGGCGGTTAAAATCAAGCCCGTACTATATAAGTAGTAGCTGATAAAGATCAAGAAAAAAACTTTATAATAATTGGAATAAATTGGAATATTAAATAGGATCCAACTGCTAATGGAAATTGCAATCAGAAATTGAACAATAACATAATAGTGAGCCTGAATGGGAATGATAACTTCGTATTTGCGCGGAGGATGCTCAATTTCTGGGGCCGGTTTAAATCCACCTAGCTCTTTGGGATACCAGCCCGGAGGTTTTAGTAAATACAGCATTTTATTCTTTATACCGGAGATTATTTTTAAATCCTGCCAAATCCTGAAAAAAGGCTGAAAATGCGCTTCCACGGCATTGAAAGTGTTGCTTGGATTGGTAATTCCGTAAGTGGGATGCTCCTCTTCTTTTTGAAAAGTACCTAACATCTTATCCCAAATGATTAAAACCCCGGCATGATTCTTATCAATATACTTGGGATTTCTGCCATGATGTACCCGGTGGTGCGATGGAGTGTTGAGAACATATTCCAAGACACCCATTTGCTTTACAAGCTCGGTATGTATCCAAAATTGATAGAGAAGATTGATGGCTATTGATATAATAAACCATTCGGGTTTAAAGCCGACTAAAGCAAGCGGCAAATAGACCCAAAAAGTTAAAAGTTTTTGAAATGCGCCCTGGCGTAAAGCAACTGAAAGATTGTACTCCTCGCTTTGATGATGAATAATGTGTCCAGCCCAAAGAAAATTTACCTTATGACTCAAGCGATGCGCCCAATAGTATGCAAAATCAGCAGCAATAAAACACAGAATGAAATTGAACCAAGAATTTTGGAGATTTATCCCGGTAACAGAACTAGCCCAGTTAAACACAAAAACGTATGCGCCAATGGTGAAAACCTTAGCAAAAATCCCGCTTACTTGATCAAGAATTCCGCATGAAATATTGGTTACGGCATCATTAACTCTATAAACGTTCTGGGATTTTTTATGGGCAAAATAGTCCCATGCGATCTCTACAATCAGCAACAAGAAAAATATTGGAATGGAAAGAATAATAAGATCCATGAACACAAAAATAAGCAAATACACTATTGCCCAATAGTCCCTGTCTGCAAAGAGGCTATGAAAATGTGCTAACTTTGAAACTTATTGAAAGGGATGATACTTTATAACGTTACTGTGATAGTAGATGAGCCCATTCATGAAGAATGGCTTCATTGGATGAAGCAAGTACATGTTCCGGAAGTTCTGGCAACAGGCGCATTTACGGATAATAAAATTTGCAGAATTCTCGGATATGAAGAAGGCGGAATATCCTACTCGGTGCAATACCTATGCTCTGATTTGGATACTTATAATAAATATCAGGAAGAATTTGCTCCTGCGCTACAACAAAAACATACAGAACGTTATCAAGGGAAATTCGCTGCTTTCAGAACAGTTTTGGAAGTTTTGCATCATCAGACTAAGGAACTGAATGGTACAACCTAAAAAACATCTTGGTCAGCATTTCCTTCGTGATCAACGTCAGGCTCAAAAAATTGCTGCGGCTCTTACCGGGCATGGAGCCTACAAAAAGGTATTGGAAATTGGCCCAGGAACGGGCGTTTTGACCAAATATTTGCTTGAAAATCACAAGTTTGAGCTCTTTGCTCTCGAAATAGATAAGGAATCTATTCCCTATTTGCAAGAACATTATCCTGATTTCGCTCCCCGATTAATCGAAGGCGATGTTTTAAAATTTGATCCGATTGCTCTTGGTGAAGGACCATTTGCGCTGATTGGCAACTTCCCTTACAATATTTCCAGTCAAATTTTATTTAAGGTTTTAGATTGGAAAAATCAGGTGCCGGAAGTGGTGGGAATGTTTCAAAAAGAAGTAGCTGATCGAGTGGTTTGTCGACCGGGATCGAAGGTTTATGGCATCTTATCGGTGTTCATTCAAGCTTGGTATGAGGCGGAATACCTGTTCACTGTTGAACCCGGAGCTTTTCATCCCCCTCCCAGGGTGCGCTCCGGAGTTATCAGGCTGAGGCGCAATGCTGCACAGAACTTGCCTTGTGACGAAGATTTATTTGTGAAATTGGTGAAGGCGTCGTTTAATCAAAGACGCAAGCAGATCAGAAACTCAATTAAAGGTTTAAAAGGATATGATAAATTGAGTCCTGATTTGCCTGTTTTGCAGTTGAGACCGGAACAAATGAGCGTTTTGCAATTTGTAGAATTATGTCAAAAAATGGAATGAGTTCAATTTAGCTTTCAAAGCACAAGGATTTCACCGAAATTTGTAAATCAAATAGCACATTATACATGGGAGCAATTACCACGATGAGTGAGTTTATTATAGAGCGCCAGGCTGATTTCCCTTATGCCTCGGGCGATCTGTCGCGCTTGCTCAGCGATATAGGCATTGCCTCCAAAATTGTTAATCAACAGGTAAACAAAGCGGGCTTAGGCGATATTCTCGGTTCAGCAGGAAAAGAAAATGTGCAAGGCGAGACCCAAATGAAGCTGGATGTGTACGCTAATGAAGTTTTTATTAATTACTTCAAATCTGGCGGGGAAGTTTGCGGAATAGCTTCCGAAGAGAACGATAAATTTGTTGCTTTCGATAAAATATTGTGCCGTAGAGGGAAATATGTTGTGATGTTTGACCCTCTTGACGGCTCATCTAACATCGATGTGAATGTATCTATTGGCACCATTTTTTCCATCTTCAGAAGACAATCTTCCGTTGGTGATTTGGCCAATATCAATGACTTTTTACAAAGTGGATTAGAACAAGTAGCGGCAGGTTATATAATTTACGGTTCATCAACCATGTTGGTTTATACTACAGGACATGGAGTTAATGGATTTACGCTAGAACCTGCTATTGGCGAGTTTTGCCTATCACACTCTGATATGCGAATTCCGGAAGACGGCTTTATTTATTCAATTAATGAAGGCAACATAAACAGCATGCCAAAAGGCGTGCAGGCTTATATTGATTACTGTAAATCCAGTGATAAACCCAAAGGAAAGCCTTATACGGCGCGATATATTGGCTCTCTCGTAGCAGATTTCCATCGCAATCTCGTTAAAGGAGGTATTTATATTTATCCGGGAACAAATAAGGACCCCAATGGAAAGTTGCGCTTGCTTTATGAATGCTCACCCCTTGCATTCATTATTGAACAAGCAGGCGGCAAGGCTTCAGATGGTAAAAAAAGAATAATGGAAATTCATCCTCATGAATTACATCAACGAGTTCCATTGTTTATTGGATCTAAAAAGATGGTAGAGCAAGCGGAGGATTTCGTGAACAAGTTTGCCTCAGCAGACGTTTCTTAATCAATGACACGAGAAGATCTTTTAAAAATTTATCTGCAACATCCAGGAAGTAAAGCTGTATCAGAGGCTCTGCTTCAAAGGAGAGGCAAGGTTCATGCTAAAGGATTAGTAGGGTCATCATCTTCATTACTTGCTTCGGCAATTGCCCAGAAGCTTGGAGGAGTGCAGGTTTTCGTGCTTAATGACAGGGAAGAAGCGGCCTATTTTATGAACGACCTTCAGAACCTGAGAACAGAGTCTTCTGACCCTCTTTTTTTTCCCGCATCTTATCGCATTCCTTATCAAGTTGAAGAAACGGAGAATGCCAATATATCAATGCGTGCTGAAGTTCTCAATGCTATTAATAAAGCGGGCGTTGAGGTTCTGATTTGCACTTTTCCTGAGGCATTGGCAGAAAATGTTTTAACCCGGAAGGAGCTTAGCCGACATACCTTTGATATAAAAACCGGTGAAAAGCATAGCATCGATTTTGTGGATGAATTGCTTGTAGAATATGGTTTTGATAAGGTTGATTACGTTTATAGTCCTGGACAATTTTCGCAAAGAGGGGGAATACTCGACGTGTTTTCGTTCTCGGCTGACCAACCTTACAGAATAGAGTTTTTTGGTGATGAAATTGAATCGATCAGGAAATTTGATCCTGTGAGTCAATTGAGTGTTACAAAAATGGATAGAGCCACGATAGTTCCTGATGTTGGCGAGCGATTGATGCGGGAGGCACATGAGTCTTTTTTTGAGTTCTTGCCCGAAGACACCATTATCTGGACCCGTGATTTTGAATTTATGCGCGACAGGATCGATGCAGAATACGAAAAAGCCTGTCAATATTATGAGAAACTAAATACTGCAACACGCCATTTGCCTCCTGATCAACTCTATACCAATGTGAGTTCTTTTCTTCAAATGAGCACGCGTTTTAGATGGGTTGAATTTGGACCTAATTCCGAGCTCGAAGGAAGCCGCATTGATTTTGATTGTGTTCCCCAGCCTTCATTTC
>JBDNHP010000381.1:0-5646 GCA_041688765.1 Flavobacteriales bacterium | reverse complement strand
GTCTAAATCTTTGATCCGCATTTTAAAGCAAAGAAAATGTGGGGATAATTTGGTGTAAAGTTGATTACCATGGTATATGTGGATCCCAAATGTCTTGTTTGTTAATCATTGTAATCGTTCTATAAATATGTCGCTGCTCTGCATCTGGATTCAGTTACAAAGCAAAATCCGATTGTATCAGATAAACTTCTTAGCAATACCGTAAATGCAGGATTAGTTTTAAGATGTAATATAATGGACAAGCAATAAATATTAAATGGGGATCATACTTGGGCGGGGGCTGCATCGGTTTCCCCCTTCGGCTTTACGCATCAAGACATAAATGCGAGTGAATTAATTGGTGTTTTCTTTAGCAGTTATTGCTCTGTGACAACGGCTATTAATGAGTTTCAAAAAGTAACAAACATTTCTGTTTTTCCAAACCCGGTAGATGAAACGCTGAACATCCATTTCACTGACAACAAAAAATATTTTCTTTCTATTTACAATGCCTTCGGAGAAAATGTTTATTCAACAGAAACAACCATCCATCTACAACTACAAACCACAAGTTTTGGCAATGGCATATATTTTATAAAAGCATCAAGCGAGTCCAATATTTGCTATCGGATAGTAGTTAGCATACGATGATAAAACTGGTAATTGCAATGAAAAAAACACGTTCTTATTGATGATAACAATGACAATTAATCGAGCTCTTTGTTCTGTTTTCATCTCTGGCTTTCAACTGCGCACTTTTATCACCATTTCTTTCAGCTATATATACACTCCGCAAATGCAAGGCAAAAAATTGTTTTTTTTTTGAGTAAGAATTAGGCTTATTTAGGACGCAAGCGGGAGATTAAATGTAAAGGTACTTCCCTTGCCTGCCTTACTTTTTACAAGTATATCGCTCCCGTGCAATTCCAAAATTTTTCGAGCAATGGAAAGCCCTAAGCCACTTCCACTTTGTCCTGAATGTCCTTGATTGCTAAAATAGCGATCGAAAATATGCGGCAATAAATTTTCATCAATTCCTTCACCCGTATCCACTACCTCCACCTTAAGTCTTTGATGTTCTATTTCATTGCTGACACGAATGGCAATAACGCCGCCTTCAGGAGTGAACTTAACAGCATTGTCAACCAAATTTTGAAGTACCCGGTCAATCATTCCTACATCCACATTTACTAACGGCAAATTTTCAGGTAAAATAATATCTAGATGCAAGCCCTTTTTACCCGCCAATACTCGGTATTTAGCCGCAACATCGTGCACCAACTCCGCCATCGAAGCTTTTTCTACTTGCGGAGTGATGGCACCGCTTTCGAGCTTACTGTATTCAAAAAGATCAGCAACGAGCTTATTTAGTCGGTTAATATTTTTATTAATGATGGAGAAATATTCATGGCGTTCAACTTTGCTCAAATCATCCCCTTTAGATTCCAATAACTCAATATAACCCTGCACACTGGCAATTGGAGTGCGAAGGTCATGAGAAATATTACTGATAATTTCCTTGCGCAATTTATCGATGCTTTCCAAAGAAGAAATACTCCTTTGAATTTGCTCTGCCATATCGTTGAAGGTGCAAGACACAATTTTTAATTCTCCCGGCAATGGGCTCATGCGCGAAGTCAAATTTCCTAGTCCAAAAGATTCAAATGTTTTGGTGATTGAACTTATCGGTCTCGACAAAAAATAGATTGCTATTAGTCCAGTTACTAGCGCAAAAAATGCCACAATAAGAATGGTTCGGATTCCAATCGCTGTAATATATCCTGAAAATGCCATTTCACGTGCAGAAACGTATTGCTGGCTCGCTAACACGATGTAGATATATTGATCATCACCCACCTTCGCCGCACTGAAAATAGTCGATTTTCCCGTGTTTCTTGGGTCATCACCCAAAATCATTTCTTTGTCTGGACTTTCAATAAATTCTAGAACTGGAGCAAGATTTACAGAACTCAATTGAACTACTTTTTCCGGCGCCACATATTTAAGGATTTTGCCACTCGCATCGAGCAGATAAACTTCTACACTTGGATTAATCACCATCATTGAATGCATGATATCTGCCAAAGCCGCATCATAATTATATTCTTTGAGCAAAGGACCAACAACCTCAGAAGTATTGAGCGCAAGTTCGCGATTGAGATTCTGAGTTACTTGAAGGGTATGCTTTTGAGCCCCCTCTGATGTAACATATACGCTGATGAAAGTAAGTACTGAAAGAATAATGAAAAAGATAAATCCAAGTTTCCAGAACAAGCTGCCTCTGTTTATGCTCATGTCAGACATATCAGTTCTCATTAAATGTATATCCAAAGCCCCAAACAGTAAGAATGAATTCGGGCTGCGCCATATCTTTTTCAAGCTTAGTCCTCAATCGATTGATGTGAGAATTAACAGTGTGTTCGTAGCCTTCAAAATCATAGTGCCATACTTCTCGAAGAAGGTCCACACGGCTGTAAATTTTGCCCGGATTCGAAGCCATGAAATAGAGCAATTCGAATTCCTTAGGCGTGAGCATAACTGCTTCATTGTTGAGATGAACCCGTCGTTTAGTCAGATCAATTATCAATCCGTTTTTCTCAATGATTTTGGGAGATGCGAGGGTTTGCTCTATCGGAGAAGTCCTGCGAAGAATAGCTTTGATTCGTGCCTGAAACTCACGCGGACTAAAAGGCTTGGTCATATAGTCGTCTGCCCCGGTTTCAAGCCCTAAAACTTTGTCGATTTCTTCCGCTTTTGATGTTAGTATGATTACCGGAACATCCAATTGTTCCCTTCTAATTTTACGACAAACCTCCAGCCCATCCATACCGGGAAGCATAATGTCAAGAACAATCAAATCGAAAGCCCCGTTCAGGGCTTGGAGTAATCCCTCCTGTCCATTTGCAGAAGCCTCCACTTCGATATTCAATTCAGTCAAATAAATCCCAAGGAGTTTGGAAAGATCCTGATCGTCTTCAATAACCAATACTTTCTTTTTTCTGAACATACTATTTCTTTCTCTCGTAGGTAATTCCAATTACTGCGTTCGCTGCCGAATACAAGTTTCTTCTAGCTGAGGGTAAGTCGCTAAAAACGTTAGCCTGAAGGCTAATGCCAAACCCCTTGCCAATATCGTATAAAGCTAGCAAGGAAAAGTTAGAAAATGTTGTTCCATCTTGGCGAGCAAAATCAGTGAAGACTTTGCTCTTAGAAAGCGACCATTGAGCCTGCTGCTTAACCATCAACCAAGCTTTAGGACTAACCTTATAACCGAACTCAGAGCCAAAACGTAATTGATCACTAAATTCTACATTATTATACGAGCCTCTCAAATTATATTGATTATATAACGAAAAATATGCCTTAGAAGAAAAGGGATGAGACAAAGCCAACGTGAACCAATAGTTCAATTCCCCATCACCCAAAGGTAGATTTATCCATACTTCGGGAATCTCCTTGCTATGTGAACGCGCCTCGGAATTGCCCAAAGGCAGTTCAGCAGCAACATCAAAACTCAATGGCCAATTCTTCCGAAGAATACTATACTTGAGCTCCACTCTTGGGTCGCCCGGACCTTGAACTGCGGTAGATCCGGTAAAACTTAATTCTCGATATACAGGTGCGAAACCAATAATGGTCAATCGATTATTCAGTCCATATTCAGCGTAGAAATTAATGTCTCTTTGATGAAACGTATTAGTGTGAATTTTTTGCCCTGAGGTATTGTAATAATTACTGCTTTTCCAAGAAGAATATGAGAGTTGAGACCATGATTCACCCTTTTCTCTGGTCCAACCGCTTTGAGCCGCCATACCCACTGTGCTAAAAATCAAACAAAAACTAACTGCAATTTCTTTCATAATCCGAAGATAAAAAAGGTATCCGCAAAATGCGAATACCTCAAAACCATTAACTCTATATCAATTAAGCGCTGCGTAACCGAAAGGAATGTTGGCACTTGCACACCAAAGTATTACATGACTGAAATTCTCCTCTACCGGCATATCTACTTTGTAGTATTGATTTCCAGATTGAGTAACAACCCCTAATAGCTTTAAATTCGGATTACCATTCATTGGGTCCGGAACATAGTTCATAGAAGTACTCAGGTAAATGGTAAGCGTTCCAGTTCCAAAATTTGAAATGAAGCCATTGGTTAGATAAACGAATTGATCACCATTTGAATCGTTCCCAATTCTAGCCTCACCCATAGTTCCCGTGCTATTTTGTTCTACAAAGGTTCCTGAGCGCTGTGCGCTGAAAGTGCCATTAGGTTGATCGGCATTCACAGTAACTGTTTCGATAACTGTTTCGGTTTCTTTTTTACAACTGCTCAAACTAAACAGGGCGATGGATGCAATAAGTAATACTTTTTTCATGTGCTTAATTATTTTGTTTCACACAAAATTGCGCTTAGAAAATCACACGGGGTTCCGCAAAACTTGTACAAAGTTCAACAATTTATCACGAAAAATTAACCGTGGCAAATTACACCTTATTGTTGAGCGTCTATTATATTTGAGTTTATTCCGCACAATGGATTTACTTGAATTCTACCATGCCAAACAAGCCTAATCACCTTAAACCAATAAAGATGAAGCGCCATGAAATGCTATTGTTCATGTAGAAGTCTGTTAAATAACACATAAAAAAAATTTAGATACTTCGAGTGTGTGATGCGCCAATGTGAATTTTTTAATAGAGGTTTAACAAATTCCAATTCTTGAAGAATCAGATAAAAAACTTTAAAGAAATCGGTTATACTCCATTCATTTGTTAGCCATAAATCTGAACTCTTTAAAGTTGATGGATGTAATTCTACAAGAGCCAAGGGATCGAAGTAATTTCATTATCCAATTTCAAAGAAATAATTAATTCGGGACATTTTTCTAGTAGTTCCCAATAAATTGTTCGCTCCAATATTGCGATAAGCTATAAAAACGATTTTTTTTGTTCAATGAGTCTAGATTCTGCAATATTGACCTCCTATTTCGCAAAAATTTGAGCTTCTTAGTATTGTTTGGCTCGCTTTGTAATTAGAATATAAAAGCTTGTCCGTAATAGCGTTAAAGCTTATCGTTTGGGCATTCCAATGACAACAATTAGTGTGTGTTTTTGATTTGAAACATTTCCTATGATGTATTTAAACAGTATTGCTTTCCACAGCGTGTAAATAATATTAGACCCGCCTTTTTGCAGCAAATGCAATGTGAAAATAGCTTTATGTTTAAGAATTTGCCATTTTCGGTCTCGCTCTTCTACTGCTGTATTGCAAATATCCGTAATCGTTGCTATAAACATAACGATGCTCTGTGCAGTTGAACGCTTTATTTTCCAATTTCAGCATAGAACTATCGATGCGATTTGGTTGCAGAAAATTAATCTAAGACTTCAAATCAATATCGCATTAGAGTTGCGATTCAAACTTGCTTAAAAATCAACACGCTTCTTGCCCTTCTCCTCACACAATTCAATCAACACGCCTCCGGTACTTTTAGGGTGCAGAAATGCAATTCGCTTATTATCTGCACCGTCTTTTGGGATTTCATTAATCAATTGATAGCCTAATGATTGGAGTCTTTTTAATTCAGATTCAATATCATTCACTTCAAATGCTATATGATGAATTCCCTCGCCTCGTTTCTCAATAAATTTTGCAATTGGACT
>JBDNHP010000040.1:0-9116 GCA_041688765.1 Flavobacteriales bacterium | reverse complement strand
CGCACACTTGGCATCAGAGAGGCAACTCTGGGATCCAGTGGTTTAATTTGATTCTCACGACTGGCGTAGTCTACAACTTCTGAGATGCCGATGGAAACCAATAAATCAATAGTAACCTTGAGGGTTTTAATTTCTCCGGCTGAAAGATTGAGCTTGTACTCTTTCTTTTTATCGATATAGCTAAAAACTAATGTGATTTCTCCGGTAGGAACTTCAATAGAATAATTTCCTTTGACATCTACACTGCTTTTATAAGAAGTATTAGGAACAAAAATATTGGCATCAATCAAAGGGTCACCTTCACGACTTCTTGCTTGCCCCTTAACTGTAGCAGTCTGCGCAATAGACTGAATACCTGAGATTAGAATTGATATGAGTAATAAATAGCGTAACATTCAATGTTTTGGCGGCGCAAAGGTAACAATCCATTGAACTCTGAACGAGATTAAATATTGCAAGAAGAATTATTCTTTTCCTTTAAAATCGCCATCGCGCCAAGCCTGAATGAACTTTGTCCATGCAATTGGATTTAAAATTTGTATTGGGGGCGCTTGATTGGCATAGCGAAGTTTGTCATGCTGTATGTTCATGGCGTACTTAAAATTCTCATTTGCACCCATTCCCATTTCAACCATGGCACTATACATTTGCTCAGGATCTAGATTTTTCTTGGCCCTTTGAATATTATCATCAGGCAAATCAAGTGCAAGAAACTCCTCTTTGAATCGCTCTTTTGAAGGCCATGGATATACAAAAGTAGTAGGAAGTTGAACGGTGTCTCTGCGCATAAATTGAACCACTGACATGCGATTTGCCGGCAAATCACTAGGAACTACGAAAATTGAAGTTCTGTACCCGATACTACTAAAATTTACCTTATCACCTGCAATGGCTGCAATTGAAAAGAACCCGAAATAATCTGTCATTGTGCCTTGATAAGGCCTAGATTCAGACCATACAGCGGCAAATGGCACTGGAGATAAAGAATCGCCGGTTACCAAAATACCCGAGAATTGTATTATTTTTTGCTGATCATCGCCCTGCGCATCTGCACTAAAAGCGATGCTTAAGCTGCCTATAATCAGGCTCAATACAAAAATTGCTTTTTTCATACTCAAGAATAACTACCCTGCAAGTTAATTCAATTGAAAGATATGACACTAATATGCATCAGAAGTTTACATGATACCGAAGAGAATTGGATAATTTTATGAAATCAGGCTTCTTGTTTAGTCTTAAATTCTGAAGTAAAATGGAATTGAATATCCGGATAATTTTCTTGCTCCATCCTTAACATGAATGAAGAAGGAGCTAGATATACGCTATTTCCATCTTTATCCCGCACTACTTCGTTGCCCTTAATTCTTCTGAACTCAAGTAGTTTTTCGGGTTTATCGCTAGTAAGCCAACAAGCCTTATAAAAATTCTTGTGCTCAAACTCGCATTTGGCACCATATTCATGCTCCAAACGATATTTGATTACTTCAAACTGAAGTTCACCAACGGTGCCAAAAATTTTGCGAGAACCAATGTCCATGGTAAACAACTGCGCAACTCCTTCCTCAGTCAATTGAGCAATACCTTTCTCCAATTGCTTGGTTTTCATTGGATCTTTATTCACCAATTCTTTAAAGAGTTCAGGCGAGAAAGAAGGAATACCTCTGAAAGTCATTTCTTCACCTTGAGTCAATGTATCGCCAATTTTAAAATTGCCGGTGTCATAGAGGCCAATAACATCTCCAGGATAAGCCTCGTCAATAACACTTTTGGCCTGAGCTAAAAAAGTAGCCGGATTAGCGAATTTGATGTCTTTGTTGAGTCTTACGTGATGATAAAATGTATTGCGTTCGAACCTTCCGGAACACACACGCAAAAAGGCGATGCGGTCGCGATGACGAGGATCAATGTTAGCATGAATTTTGAAAACGAAACCGCTGAATTTACTTTCATCAGGACTTACATCTCTCATGTTGGTGGCTCGACTTTGCGGAATTGGAGAAATATCTACGAAGGTGTCCAACAGTTCCTGAACTCCAAAATTATTGATGGCAGAACCGAAGAAAACGGGGGCCAATTTCCCTTCCAAATAAGCTTTGCGATTGAACTTATCATAAACGCCTTCCACTAATTCAGCATCTGCTCTAAGATCCTTAGCCTGACTGCCCAAAATTTCATCCAGAACAGGATCCTCAAGCCCTTTTACTTGAACTATATCTTGTGCAATTTTGGTTTTACTGGCTTCAAAAAGATTGAGGCTTTGGTCGTAAAGCTTGTAAACCCCCCTGAAATCATGGCCTTTGCCGATTGGCCATGTGAGTGGACGAACCTTAATATTGAGTTTTTCTTCCAGTTCGTCTAATACATCGAAGGGATCTCGACCTTCAAGGTCCATTTTATTGATAAAAATAATTACAGGAGTGTCGCGCATTCTACACACCTCCATCAATCGCTCCGTTTGTTCCTCAACCCCTTTAGAACTGTCAATCACTAGAATTACGCTGTCAACAGCAGTGAGGGTTCTGTATGTGTCTTCAGCAAAGTCTTTGTGGCCGGGAGTATCCAACAAATTGATTTGCTTGTCGCGATAATTGAATACCATCACTGAAGTGGCAACAGAGATACCCCTTTGACGCTCAATTTCCATAAAATCCGAAGTGGCAGTTTTCTTAATCTTGTTCGATTTTACTGCTCCGGCAGTTTGAATGGCGCCTCCAAAAAGGAGAAATTTCTCGGTGAGCGTAGTTTTACCTGCGTCAGGATGGGAAATAATCGCAAATGTTCTGCGTCTTGAAATTTCTTCTTTCAGGCTCATGGGCTAAATTAGGTTCGCAAAGGTACACATACATTGTAAGGCATCAAATTGTTCTTTTCCTTCCATTTAAATGAATTGAACTTGCACTCACTTGTTGCATGCATAAAGTATAATAGCATTCGAAGAAAAGCTTATTTTATTTGTTGTCTTGGAATTTTAAAGCCCTACCTTCATGGGCTTTAAATTTGCATTTATGAAAAAAACTTTGTTACACCTTTGCCAAATCGGCATTTTTGCTCTTGCTCCAATAGCTTCAATGGCTCAAGATCCTACACCCTTATCAGTTAACGTTCAATTAATGGCTACTGGATTTTCATCTCCAGTTGGGGTTTATGATTGTAATGATGGGAGGATGTTTGTGCTCGAAAAGGACGCCGGCGATATTGAAATCCTCGATGCCAATTGGGGAAACGTAGGTAAATTCCTAGATCTCACAGGAACAATTTCAACTGGCGGTGAAAGAGGACTATTGGGAATGGCTTTTCATCCGGATTATCAAAATAATGGATATTTTTATTTGAATTACACCAACACATCAGGCAATACCGTAATTGCAAGGTATTCGGTGTCAGGAAATGCAAATGTGGCTGATGCTGCTTCGGCATTAATACTGCTTACAATAAATCAACCTTATGGAAACCATAATGGGGGGCATATTGCTTTTGGACCCGATGGCTATTTGTATATAGGTATGGGAGATGGCGGATCAGGAAACGACCCCGTTAATTCTGGACAAACAGGAACTACATTACTCGGTAAAATGTTGAGAATTGATGTAGATGGATCCGAAAACGGAAATAATTACGCCATTCCTGACGACAATCCTTTTGTTAATGATCCGGAGGCTTTGGATGAAATATGGGATACCGGTTTGCGTAATCCTTGGAAATTTAGCTTTGATTCTCAAACTGGTGATTTGTGGATTGCTGATGTTGGACAAAATGCTTGGGAGGAGATAAATTATGCACCTGCCGGTATAGGTGGTCATAATTATGGCTGGAGATGTTATGAAGGAAATGAAGTAAATCCGAATGTGAGTCCTTGTAATGAATTTGGACCAGGAGTATTAACGTTTCCTGCTTTTGCCTTTAGTCAAAACGATTTCGGATTTTGTTCAATTACCGGTGGAATAAGATACCGTGGAAGCGAATACCCCGGAATGTTCGGCCGTTACGTGTTTTCTGATTATTGCAGTGGAAGATTGTATAGCATGACGCAAGATGAGAACCAGAACTGGAATCCAACCCAAATTAGACCGAGTCCTACTTTTGGCATCGTTATGTTTTATGAAAACGATTTAGGACAAGTCTTTTACGCTCATATTAACAATGGTGGCATTTATAAAATAATTGACAATTGTGGCTCTTATGATCCTTTTATTGAAAGTACTGGCAATGGCAGTTTGAGTGCTTCTTCCAGCCCTGGATATAATGCCGTAAATTATTGGTGGTACAAGGATGGGTTATTGATAGATGGCGCTAATGCGGCATCTTATGCCCCTGCTGAAACCGGTTCATACTATTGTGTTATAGAGAATAACGAAGGATGCTCAAGAGAAAGCAATGCAATTAATTGGCTGGTAACTGGTGGTGTTCCTGGCTGTACTTATCAGAATGCAGATAATTACAATATAGATGCAGAAGTGGATGATGGTTCTTGTACTTTCAGCGCTCCTGTGGTTTGTCCGGGTGATCTTGATGGTAATAGTGTAGTAAATTCTGCCGATTTGTTGGCCCTCTTAGCCGCTTACGGCTCGGTTTGCTGATAGGCTGAGGATAATGTCATGATTTATTACTAAAACAAACTGAAGTTCTAGTGATAAATCATGACATTTTTATATGAATATTCTTATTAACTAAACTACCATATTAATACATCATTCTACAACAAAACGTTTCATTTTGCTGTAATCACCTTGTTTCAACATGAATTGATAAACACCCGAATTTAATTCAGATATATTAATATTATCAGTTAAATTTAAAGTACTTCCAGTGAGCACAATTTTACCTGAAACATCTGAAATCGACCAGTTTGAAATACCAGCGGATTCAGCAATTCTAAGATTGATTTCATTATTGGAAGGAACCGGGAAAAGATTGAAATCCACAGAAGAAACTTGATTTATATTTTCAATAATTTCTTCGGTTTTGTATTGCACTAATGTTTGAATTCCCGCGGTAGAAGTAATTTTTAATACAGGCACTCCTTCGCCATCAGCATACCAAGCATATTCAATGGTCATAGGCCTGTTAAACGCTTGTTGAATAAAAAATTCAGGGATGCTAATGGAATCTCTCGCGTCTATTTCTGTTCTAACTCTCAAAGCTTCAAAGGATCCATAAGGAGTGATTACCGTTCCCCAACCATCGGCATGGGTTCTGCGGGTTTGCTTATTTAAGTAGGTCGCAAAAGTTGGAATTTCGAAAAGCAATTCTGAATAAGAAGTATCCTGATAATCATAATTTAGAGGAAGGGCAAAAAGAGTGTCGATAGGATCAGTGATTGCTGGAATTGAAAATCCATTTACTGTTGCACCCACACCAACTCGCGCATAAACGCTATTGTCAGCTCTGTAGAACTCGTAATAGTCTTCCAAAGTTATACCAACATTAATTTCCTGATCTAATCGCTTTATGGCCATTTCAGCCTGATAATCTGGATTGAATGGACTATTAAAAAGGAATTGATACAGAATAGGAGCAGAGCTCACTGTAACGTAGCTTTCTTCAATTGTAGAAATATCTTGCAGATTGCTATAGTCCCAAGTAAAATTTGTTCCAGTAGCTTCCGGATCGTTGTTATCGCCATCAAGGGCATTCATTACCAGATACACATTGTTGGCTGCTGGCAAGTCCTGACTTGTGATGGTAATTTGTGCTTGAGCATTATAAGCTACAAGCAACAGGAGTAGGGGAGTTAGTCTTAGTTTCATTTTTGGATTTCTTCATTAACACATTTAACTTTTTTCTCTTCGTGGTAAAATATTTGTTTAACACGGCAGAAAAACTCGTCAATATTATCGAATTCTTCTTGATAGACAATACCTAAACCTTGAGTTGTTAATCCTTGAGAAATTTGTACGGAATTAAATTCATTCGTTCTGTTAAAAACGAGCATTTTAAGATTGCCTTCTTTGGTGATGTCATACTCTAGTTCAATATCACCCACTAAGGAGCTGGGATTTTGATTATTTCTGGTGCCATAATTTAGTCCAAAATTGCCGCTCAGTCGCAGTCTTTCATCAAAAAGTTGTGTGGAAAGAGCCAGTGCCAATTCATTGTTTGTAATTTGATCACCTGGACGATAATTGAATCCGACGTCAAAATCTTCGGAGATATCAGATAACCAGCTATTGAACTGGCTGGTGATAAATTCCGCTGAATTTTCAGCCACACCATATCCTGTGTGCTCATTTCGAACATCAGGCGGAGACACAAATCGTTTCAAAACCAGCAGAGCAAACGCCTGCCGATTTCTCTCTTCTTCAGTGCTAATTACACTGCGCAATCGGCTTTTTGTAAGTTCGTCGGAATTAGGTAGCTGAATATCAAAAGTGATTCCCGGATTGAGTAATTTACCTTTCAGATCCATTACAAGTTCCACCTGTGTTCTGTTTCGGTATGCTTCTTTATTTTCAGTCATGATATCATAAAGAGGAGCGGTGAGTCTATAAACGGTGCTCAAATTTAAGTCAGCAGCCAAAGGATCGCCGTACCAAGAAATGCTTCCTCCGGGTAAAACCTCAAATTCCTTGTTAATCAGATTTCTGAGAGTGAAAAGGTAATTTCCTTCTACCACTTCAATAACTCCATACATTTCAAGTTTGCCTTCGGAGGTAATTTCCATATTGATATGACACAATCCTCGTCCTTTCATTACATCACCCGCAGCTTCATCAAAAATGAGTCGGATTTCCGCATCCGGTGTGATGTCAAGTTCAAAATTTAGATCTATACCGCTCAAATCTTGACTTTTCTCAATGATCGGATTATCTTTATCAATAAAAACCACAAAATCTTCAAATGCCAAATCTTCTGTTTCACCAAGTGGCATACTGATTACTGTACCGCTCTCAGATCGGAGGTTAATGTCAAATTCCAGATTACCCTTATATCCACCTATAGTTACATAGCCCGTTGCAAAAGCTTTTCCGAAATAAACAGAATTCATTTCCTGGGTAGTATTTAACACTAACATCCTGTTTTTTTGGATGTCGGCTGCAATTTCGAAGCTCCAGTCACTAAAATTATTATGTACTACAAAACCGTTCAGGCGCCCTTCATTTCCTTCAGTATCCTTAAATTTTACGTAATCAAGAGTGATCATGTCGTGGTCGATATTCGCTCTTTCATTCAGAAAATAGGTGGTTCCTAAATAATCAATAGTGACCCCGGCATTATTAAAAAACATCCATCCTTTTAACAGTGGCTTTTCTGGTTGGCCTGTTAAATTGGCTTGAGCATCGAGACTTCCGCTGAGCTCAGAAACACCTTCTTTCAAATATGGATTGAGCAAACTCAAATCAAATCCATTCATTTCTAAATTGATATCGAGTGGATTTTCCAAATCCAGTGTTTTGTAATAACCACTGAATTTTAAGGGGAATAATTCCTGTTTCTCTAGTTCACCAGCTAATACAATTCTTGATAGTTCATTGTCCCAGCTTGATTCAAGACAAAAATCACCTACAGGTTGGTTATTCAAAACCAAGCCGAGAATAATCAAATCACTACTGATCTGACGGCTCTTATAGAAATCACGGATGGTGACGTCGCCCACAACAGAGCCCGATAATTGAGTGTTTCCGGAAGAAATGAAAGGATTAATATTGTTGAGGTTAAATGCTCTGATCTCAATATCCATTTTAGGTCGGCTCAATTCAGAAAGCACACCATTTACCCTAATAAACTGTTCTCCACTGCTTAATTTGAATTCGCGAACTTCAATCCTGGAGGAGTCAATTTTGATGAATGCGGTATCAGAAATCGACCAGGGAACATCGTTGAGTACAATTTCTGATTTCCCAAAAAGGATGTCGAAATTAGAATTGCCTCGCACGCTTACCCAGCCATTTATTTCTCCACTATGTCCTTTATCACTGCTATCACAAGCGACATTGGAATAAATGGTATCTCGCTCTGAACGCGCATCAATTACAAAGTCCTTGAATTGAATACTGTCTTTCAGTGCTATTTTATCTGCTAGAACCGTTATGTATGCAAGTTCATCGGGCTTTTGCATATCAACGGTAAGGCCGTAGAAATCATTTCCTTCATAGCGAAGTTTGTCGGAAGTAAAAGTTAATTGAAATTTGGATGATGACTGGTTGAAGTGTGCGGATGCCCTGGTTCCGGCAGCCATATCCAGTTCGGGAATGAATAGATCTCTGATTGTGCTAAAATCTTTGATTTTGACCATTAATTCAAAATCCTGTTTGATTTTTGAATTGGTGTTTTTGGCTCGGTAAGAAGGCAGAATTTGATCCAGTATTTGATAAAAACTATTCTGCAAGCCATCTAAATTGTAGCTTCCCTCTAGGCTCGCTTCCAGAATAGGCGATTGAACATCGAGTCTCCTTCCTTTTTCTGTATTCCTTGCGTTGATGTTAATTTCTGCAAACCTACATTCCAGATCCTCAGTACAATAGCTAAAATCTTCAATTACTAATGTGCCTGTTGCTGTTTGAGGGTCCAATCCCTCTGCATCGAGATCTACGTATGCGGTAATGGTTGCGTAGGTTGAATCTTTGAGGAAACCTAAACTCACCAAATCTAAATTATAAATATCTGCATGGGCTTTAATAATGGGCTTTTTACTAGTAAAATCGATTCGTCCGGTAAAATCCATTAGGGCATTTTCATCCTTGGATATAACGGTTCCGTCAAAGAACGATTTCTTAAATGCGCCGTCAATTTCGATATTCTGATAGAGATAATCCTTAATCCCAATACTCGCTATTTTCCCAGTAATTACTGCGTCCATATTATCTACTGTTAAGCCTTGACCATCAACGCTTATACTGGCATTGAGAGCAGCAATTTCATTAATATCGTAAAAAGTTCCAATTTTGAAATCGTAGGAATCGAGATCGCCTGAATAGGAAAACACTCCGGCCTCATTTTGCCTAATGGAAATATCACTTTTTAGCCTACCGATAGCAGTATTAAGAGTGCCAAAAGCCACAAAGTCAGACATGAAACCTGTGAAATTACCTTGAAATTCAATTTGCCCTAGTTTGCTTAAGTTTTCTGGGAGCTGAAGAGTTTTGTATTCTTTAAAAGTCGGCAATGGAATGTTTTTG
>JBDNHP010000039.1:0-2597 GCA_041688765.1 Flavobacteriales bacterium | reverse complement strand
TGAAGCAATGGGAAAAGCAAACAAATAATGAAATCACTAGCTGAACTCTTTTGCAAAGTTCAAAATTTATTTTAGCGTATATAGCTTCAGGTGCATTCGGTGGCAGTTGAGTGACAATTATATCGCCAGATGGTCCAAAGAGAAGCAATTGACATACTTCCCAAATTCTTCCAACTCATCATATTAAGGATTCTGCAAGATTTGTCTACAAAGAGCGTAGAACATTCATTTGACGCTGCCCTTTGTTTGCATTTTTGGGTGAGCTAGGAATTAAAAATCAAAATGTGCAATTATTGACACCAATTGATGATCTGCTAAAATCGGAGGAGAGCCATCAGCTATAACCTGACTATAATGATACGAAATACGTCTTGAAATTGAACTCATGTTAGCAAAATAATCCGCCTTATTATAAAAAAAGACAGCTAAGAACTGATTATAATGATAAAAAACTCATGGCCTGCATACTCAGTATTTACGCATAAAAAAAGGCCATCTTACGATAGCCTTTTCATTATAATAAATCTCTTGTTATGCCACACTAACGTTAGGCAAATTGTGTCCAAAAGCCTTAAGTGTTTTACCATGAGCTATAAGCGCCGCCATAAAAGTAGGTGCACTGTAATAAGGCAATCCAAATTCTTTTGCTGTTTGTTCAACAATAGGAGCAATCTTTTTGTAGTGAACGTGACATACGTTTGGGAACAAATGATGCTCCACTTGGTAGTTCAATCCACCAACATACCAACTTAGAATGGTATTGTTAGGGGCAAAATTGGAGGTTGTATTCAATTGGTGCACTGCCCATGAATTTTCCATCATTCCATTTTCATCGGGAAGAGGAAAATGAGAAGTAGGAATCACGTGAGCAGGTTGGAAAATACAACTCAAAATAAATCCCGCAATGAGGTGCATAAATACGAATGAAACAAGGATTACCCATGCAGCAACCGGAGCGAAAATCAAAGGAATAACCAAAGTGTAAACAAGGTAAAACACCTTGGTAAAAAGTAAACGTCTAAATTCAATAGCAAAATCTTTTTCACTAACCAATCCCTCACGACGATAATATGCTATTTGCTTAAACTCTTTTGCTGTAATCCAAGAAATGGTCATTAAGCTGTAAAGAAACCATGCGTAAATATGCTGGTATCGGTGAATTGGTCTCCAAGTATCATGGGGAGAAAAACGCAAAATCGCTTTGCCCGCAATATCTTCATCCGCGCCATGAATATTGGTGAATGAATGGTGCAACTGATTATGCTGAATTTTCCAGTTTGGAGCATTTCCTCCAATAAAATTCAGAATTAATCCGATTCTGTCGTTCGTTTTGCGATTCTTAGAGTATGCTCCGTGATTGGCATCGTGCATAACACTCAAGCCAATACCGGCCATTCCAAATCCCATCAAAGTCCACATGCCAAAATAAAGCCATGGATTGGTAATCAATCCCGCCATAGTGAGACCATAAGGAACAAAATACATGGTAAGCATAGCCGCAGTTTTCACTTTCATGGCTGTGTTGGCGTGCTTATCGATGTGATTGCTCTCGAAATAGTGATTTACTCTATTACGCAGGGTAATAAAAAAGTCGGCCTGATTGGCTGTGTTAAAACGGGCAAATTCCATTTTGTTTCCTGAATACGTTCGTTTAGTCCAAACTAAATAATTTCTTGTGCTTGCAAAAAACACCATTAGATTTTTTTAAAATCGAGTGTTTTAAAAGTACTACCCCTATATTACAGAGGATTCAACTTTTGTTCGGAAAAAAGAGAACTTTTTTGCAGGCGGCACAAAGATAATCTAAAATGATCTTTGAGCGCAAATATTTATCCCAACTTATCACAATGCACTGACTTTCAATCTTCGCCGCCAATTATTTTTTTTACTTTTTCTTCAGTGCTCTTGAGTCTTTCTTCGCATTGCTTAAGTAAGAAACTAGCCCGTTCAACTTTGCTGGCGAGCTCATCAACCGTGATTTCTTCACGTTCGAGTTGATTCAAAATTTCTTGCAATTCCTCCATTGCCTGCTGATAGGTATCACTTTGTTTCTTCCCCATAATTCGATTCTTTTTCGATTTCGTTTACTGTGCTACTGAAGCTGAAATTAAGAAAGTGTGTGTTAATTACATCCCCTTCTTGGAGTTGATGCATTTTGGTAATCACTTGTGTGTCTTTCATTACAATGGCAAATCCTTTTCTGAGGATATTGGAAGGATGGAGCATACTCACTCTTCTGTCTATATCATCATGAATTTGCTTAGTATTTTGGATACTTCTGATAGCAAAAATACTAAGATTTCTTTGGTAAACTTGCTGATCGTTTTCCCATTTCCGAATCAAAACAATAGAGCTTCTGCGCAATTGTTCAATAGACTTTCTGATCTGAATTTTTTGTTCCACAAGTACTTCTGAACTAGCTCTTATGAAAGCAAACCGAAAACGCTCTTGAATTCTGCCATGTTGATGCAAAATCTGAACAGCAAATTGATTTACACCACTTTTCATTTCCTGCAACAATCTTTTCCACTCAGCCAAATTATCGCCGCTCATTCTTCTCAGTATTTCCTTATGCAGTTTTACACTTTCTTTTTCTT
>JBDNHP010000380.1:0-6879 GCA_041688765.1 Flavobacteriales bacterium | reverse complement strand
GCATATTTCATTAATTCAGCCGATTCTAAAAGATTTAACTCAGCAGCGAGAATATGA
Organism: Flavobacteriales bacterium; assembly: GCA_041688765.1. Classification (GTDB taxonomy): domain Bacteria; phylum Bacteroidota; class Bacteroidia; order Flavobacteriales_D; family Sanyastnellaceae; genus JBDNHP01. The sequence goes on along the minus strand of JBDNHP010000380.1, from coordinate 6,822 downwards.
ATATCATGATGCCCAGAGCCTAATTTAATCTTCTCACATAATTCCAGATCATCCCTACTACCCAACAAATAAACCCTATAATTCTTAAATGTAGAAATTAACTCAATCCACTTTTGGGCAGGCCATTGCTTTGTGTACCAAACCGAAGCAGGTGCAATGCAAACATAAGCGCCAAATTCTCTGTATTGTTTGATCTTATGTATAGCTTCAGCAGGAGGGTACAATCTTGGTAAAGCAGGTTTTACTCCCTGGAAATCAGCAATTAAGGAATAATTTCGATCTATTTCATGAACAAAAGGATCTTTTTTATATTTAGGAATATCATGAGGAAATTTAGTTGAATATAAAAAGGAAAAAGGATTTTTATCAAATCCAATTCTTCTTTCTGCACCGGAAAAGGCACTGAGTATTCCACTTGCCGCAAAGCGCTGCAAATTGATCACTGCATCATATTTTACTGCACGAATATGCTTTAATAATGATATCAAATTTCGGTACTTGCTTTCCTTTTTATTCCAAACCAATATTGTTTTAATAAATGGATGATTATTATACAAATTTTCATTTCCTTTTCTCAAAAGAAAATCAATTTCAGCATGAGGATATGCTGCATGAAGACTTTCGACAATTGCCGAAGCCAAAATTGCATCTCCTACAAACGCTGTTTGTATAATTAAAATAGATTTCATCTATACCGCTACTTCAAACTCGCGCAAAGCGTTGTTCAGACTGGTTTTTAAATCAGTACTTTCTTTTCTTTTTCCAATTATCAATGCGCAACCCACTTGATATTCCCCTGCAGGAAAACGTTTAGTATATGAGCCAGGAATCACAACAGAACGTTCCGGAACTTCGCCTTTATATTCCATTGCTTTTTCGCCACTCACATCAATTATTTTAGTTGAAGCGGTTAGTACCACATTGGCTCCAAGCACTGCTTCTTTTCTTACCCTCACTCCTTCCACAACAATACTTCGCGAACCGATAAAGCATCCATCTTCAACAATTACAGGGCTCGCTTGAAGAGGTTCTAACACGCCACCTATTCCCACGCCTCCACTCAGATGAACATTTTTGCCAATTTGGGCACAGGAGCCCACCGTTGCCCAAGTATCAACCATAGTGCCGGTATCCACAAAAGCGCCAATATTCACATAGGAAGGCATCATAATAACACCCGGTGCCAAAAAAGAACCATATCTCGCAATGGCATGAGGCACCACTCTAACGCCAAGTTGCTCATATCCTCTTTTCAATTCCATTTTGTCGCGAAATTCAAATGGTCCAATTTCTATGGTTTTCATTTCCCTCAAAGGAAAATACATCACTACCGCTTTTTTTACCCATTCATTGATTTGCCAATTTCCATTTTCTGAAGGGGAAGCGCATCGAAGAATTCCTTTATCCAAGAGTTCAATTACTTCATAAACTGCTGATTTATAATCCTTTTCTTGAAGTAGTGATTTATTGTCCCAAGCAGCTTCAATAAGCGGACGATACATTTCCGAATCCATTGTGTAGAAAATTTGCTCAAATATACGAAGCCGAGCGCCGCGCTTCCGTAAATTTGAAGAATGCCTAGACTCATTGCTATCGACTATGGACTAAAACGCTGCGGAATCGCTGAAACCGATGATCTGATGATGATTGCGAGTCCTCTGGAAACTGTTGCCACCGCCACAATTTTCGAATACCTGAGTAAATACCTTTCGAAATACAAAGTGGAAGCAATAGTAGTTGGAGAACCCATGAATAATGATGGCAGAGCTACACATGGCACTGCTCCTGCTCAGGCCTTTTGTGAATTGCTGAAAAAGAAATTCCCTGATGTATTAATTGAAAGGGCAAATGAAGCATTCACCAGTAAAATGGCCATGCAAACCATGGTTTCGGGAGGTATGAAAAAGAAAGACCGGCAAGTAAAAGGCAATTTGGATAAAATTGCGGCTGCCATTATTCTCCAAGGCTATATGAGCATTCGTGAGCGCAATCAGCGAGGTTGATCTGGAATTAAGACGTGCAATTCTGCCTCCAGAGGTTTAATCACTTCATACATCTGATTAATTAGCTCCGGTCCATAATCGGAATACCACGAAAACAAATTATCCGATCTTTCCATCAATTCATTGCCGGGTAAAAGCTTTGCTCTGAGTTTCGACAATTGCGAAATTGTTTGCTCTTCTGATGACTTTATAGATTTGTGCATGCGCTTTTCCAAGTTTTGCAAAGCCTCCATCTGTTTCTTCTCCTCCGCTTTTCCCGTTGCTTCCAATGTAGGATCTACCGATTTCAGCTTAGAAACAACAGTGGCAAAAATCATTTTCAATTCTTCCACTTCCTTTTGTAAATCCACATCCGCTTTTGCACTAACAAAATCCTTAATGAGACTCTGTTCATCTCTCAAAAAATCGGTCGGAATCAAATCAAACTTCTCCGATTTCTTATAAAAAGAATCATCTGTGAGCAATATTGAATTCCTGAGAATTAGAAAAGGAAATTGCACTTCAAAATGATCAAAAACTCCTTTTAATTGCAACCAATAACTGATTTCACCCGCGCCACCAATATATGCCAGATTAGGAAGTACCATTTCCTGATAAAGTGGTCTGAGTGCAACATTGGGCGAAAATCGTTCCGGATATTTGTCAATTTCATCTCTCATTTCAATATCCGTCCAGTGCCTATTTCCATCTATAAGTCTGAAGATGTTCCCTTCATAAATAATTCGTTTTCTTGAATTTTGCTCCAAGTAAAACATGTTTATTTCACGGGCATTGATCTGCGGAGTGTATTTCAAAGACCGAAGATCTACAGAGCTTTTTTCTAATTCATTAAGCGTGCATTTATCAAACAATTCACGCTGCAAAACAGGTTTGAAATACTGCTTCAAAACTGCATCATCGCCATCAAGAATCAACAATCCTTTGTCTCCAAAAAGCTCATTAATCAGGATTCTGCTTGCCTTTGCAATTGTTCCATTTTTATAGGCTTTTCTCAATAAACGAAGTGCATCAGACCCGAATTTAGCATGACCAATTCGCTCTTCCAAAGCATCCCAAACCTCTTCCATCCCATTGGTTTTCATTTTGCCAACAGCACCATCTTGCTCGGTGTACCAGGAAAATAACTGTGCCTTCAGATTAAAATGATCAATTTCTTGGAGGTCATGATCTTCAGAAGCCATCCAGAAAATTGGAATGACATTAATTCCATTATTGCTCTGATTTAGCTCTTCAGCGAGTTTGATGGTATGGAGAATTTTGATAATTGAATAAAGTGGACCGGTGGCAATACCTAACTGGTGTCCGGTGGTAACGGTAAAAGAATTAGGATTTTTGAGTTTATTCAGAACTTCTATTGGAGAGCCTAGGCCTGCTTCTAGGTATTGTTTTTCGATGCATTCAGCCAAAACTTCTCTAGGGATAAGCGATTTTCTGATGCTGCTGAAATCCTCCAATTTTTGTTTATCCGGAAAATCTCTGATAAATGATTTTAATTCCGGTTTCCGGTGAAGATAATCGGAAATGAGTGTAGGAGTTTTGCTGTAATTTTTCAGCGGTATCGACCAATACATACGGCAAATTTAGTTAAATGCCGTTAGAACTATCAGTAGATAACGGTAATGCTTCCTTCTAAAATATGTTCCACTTTGCAATCAGAATGCCTGGCAAGAGGTTTATCATTGTAAACAATCTTCCAGATGTAGATATCTTGAGGAACCCTTTTGCCTTTTGTATAGCCATCCCAATAGGAGCCTTGACCGGAACCCCAATAAATTTTGTTACCCCAACGGTCGAATATGGATACTGAATAGGAATAAGATTCAGGAAACACAGGTCTAAAAATATCATTTATGCCGTCACCATCCGGCGTAAAAGCATTAGGAATAAAATACATTTCCTCTAATTCAGGGGCAACATCCACAAGCACTGGTCTTGGGTCTACATCTCCGGTTAAAGGATCAGGATCCGAATCAACAGGACGGTCAATTGGTTCTTCATGATTAACCGTTTCATCGGGAACTTCTTCCAGCACTAATTCGTCGATGAAGTAGTATGAAATTAGAGGATGTTCGCCCTCAATAATGTTTATAGACTTATCGCCATCGGATCCAAAAACACCTAAAGTGAAATGTTCGGCAGCGACATCGGCATAGAAGTTAAAACTAATCTGGACCCACTCACGATTATACAAAACAGTGTTCATTTTCACTTGTGGAGTGACTAGTATGGGATCATTATTGCTTTGAATAGGGTCATTGACGGAAAAATAAGCTCCAAAATCACTGGTACCTAAACCGGCGTTTGAAAACTCATTGATCTCACCATTGGTAAACCAAAAACTGAACTGGTATTTATGCCCTACCACTAAAGGGCTTAGCAATTTAACCGAAATATATTCTCTGTATTCTTCAAGTTTCAGGCCTGTAGCAGCAAAGCCCATCACGGCAGAACCTTCATGTGGATCTACAATAGCAATAGGTGTTTCAGGTAAATCACCACCCATACTACCATTTTCATGAAAATAATCAGGACTAGCCACAGTGCTTGAACAATTGCTCCATTGAGAACAAAAGCTCCATTGAGAAACGCTGTTGGGAAGGGCAGAATAGGATTCGAAACCTGAATTTGGAATGAGGTTTTGGGCTACAATCTGGGAGGAAAGAAGCACAAATGCCAAAACAATATGGATTCCGGACGTTTTCACTGATGCTAAATGTACGAATTAATTCAATTCCGGCAAGAACTTTTAAAGGGATTTTATCAACTTAATATTTTGATTATGAACTATATATAAAAGCACAGAAGGAACTCCACTGAGTTCCTTCTGTGACCTTAACCAAAACAACTAACATTGTCAAGAACAGTACCTTGCAGATTACTATTCTAAAGTGATAAAAAAAAACACTATCACTTATCCATTAGACGCAGGAGTGATGATATTTGTTGCATCATCAGTCAAGAAATATTCGAAAAAATAGACCAACATTAGTCTCTAGTCGCTGAACAGAGAATTTTACCGACGAAACTTCACTATTTATAGGTACACTGAAATCTGTGCGCAATCCTAATGACCAATTTTGATTATTTGGTTTTAAATTCCATGCAACTCCTGCATTTCCCACTAATCCAAAAGTTCGAAGTTGTACTTCAGAGGCTTTAATGTAATCTCGTTCGCCATCTTCATTCAACAATGTTATGCCAGAGCTTTTTGCTCCAAAGCGAAAGCGATTTATCAGACCTAAAGAAACTTCCAAACTAGAATTGCTGCGTTCTATGCTCGCTTGGTAGCAAAATCGAAGAGGAATATCAATTGTCCAATACCTAAATTCACCTGACTCGAGTTTCAAAGGAATGGTATCGGTTTCGGAACCCAGTCCTTGGTATCTGAATAATAAAATCTGATCAATATTTCCTTCTGGATTCAGCATAAAACGATACAAACTGTCGTCCAAATCTGATTCATTAAAGTAGTCATTATTCCACCCCTGACGACTAATCCTTACACCGGATCTCACATAAAATTCTTCTTGTCGTCCCAAGGCAAGATCAATTCCAACAAATGGATTGAGTATAACCGAGGCATCACTTACTTTAAATTCCTCAATGGTTTGGAATGATTTTAATTCTGATACCAAATTAGCTTTTCCAATACTCAGTCCTGCTTCAACATCAATATGCCTGAGCAGTTTTCGTAATTCTGAACGATGCCTGTAAACTGTATCAATTTCCCATTCCGGATCAATTTCAACAACGGTACTATCAAGAATTATGGTATCTCTAAAAGCAAGATATGCAAATGAATTAGTGCTAGAAAGGCAAAAAAACAGCGGGAGAAACAGCAGTTTCCATATTTGAAACTTGTTCTCCCGCATTGTATTATAATATTTTGAAACCATTATTACTCCAAGAGTTCGAATCTACAATTATTCGAGCTCAGATGAGTAATTCTCATTCGTCAATTGTAACTGTTCTTTTCACTTTAATAGGCCAAACTACCTTAGTTGCGCCTGAATCAATGGTTACAGGCTCCATTTCGTTAATAGTTTCATTCTCAATTTGAGCCTTTTCAATGGGAGTTTCGTTAAGAACCGGAACTACTTCATCCATTCGAACTAATGTTTCTTGCTCTTGTTGAATCAACGGTTCTATAGAACTTGCCTGCTGATTTGCTTTGTAAGTGGATGCAGATGACTGCTTACTTCCGTTTGAAAATCCGGTAGAATTATTTGCTACCGCGCTAACTTGTGTAGGCTCAGAAACGGTATGCTCAACAAATGCACTTCTTATAGGCAGTTCTGATATATCGCCTTTTGCAATGCTTTTCCCAGAAGATGAACCTTCGGGCCATGCGGTCCAAGTTACTGAAGCGGCAGCTATGAAAGAAGCAGCACAGCAGACCATTTTTTCCAGGCAAATCCAGTACGAACCATTCCAGCTCTCACATTGTCGTATAAGTGCGCCGGTACTTCAGGGCTGAAGTTATCGAACGCTTCCTTGAACATTCCGTAAAACTGTTCTTCGTTTTTAGACATTTTCTTATTTATTTCCTTACTTATAAATTCACTTTTGCCATTTCCTCTAGCTCCTTTTGCAGGCATTTCTTTGCCCTTGAAAGTTGCGATTTAGAGGTGTTGATATCGATTTGGAGCATATCGGCAATTTCCTTATGCTTATAACCTTCTATCACGTACATATTGAAGACCATTCTGTAACCATTTGGAAGTCCATTGATAGCTTTCATCAATTCTTCCCTAGAAAATTCATTGTCGGGGTGACTACTTGAATCTTCCAGCCATGGAACATCTTCAACATCCTCCTG
>JBDNHP010000379.1:0-2865 GCA_041688765.1 Flavobacteriales bacterium | reverse complement strand
CCGATCTATTACCAAATACTACGTGCAGAGCGCAGAACACATCAGATTAAGGCATACCAGGAACAACAAAAATTTATTGCAGAAACAAACACTTTCATTGATCGTTTCAAGGGCACTTATTCTAAAACAAATCAGGTTTCGTCACGAGAACGTATGTTAGAGAAATTGGAAATTATCGAAATTGATGAAATTGATAATTCCGCACTCAAACTGCGCTTTCCTCCTTCACCCCGTTCCGGAGAACATCCGGTAACGGTAAACGACGTGTCAAAATCTTATGGTGATAAGGTGGTTTTTAAAAATGCCAGCATGTCCATTTCCAGAGGAGAAAAAGTGTGCTTTGTTGGTCGAAATGGCGAAGGCAAATCAACCATGATTAAAGCCATTCTGGGCGAAATTGAAGTGGAAGGAAGTTGCCATTTAGGTCATAATTCCAAAATCGGTTATTTCGCTCAAAATCAGGCCTCACTGCTTGATCCGGATTTAACCGTTTTTCAAACAGTTGATGAAGTGGCCCAAGGCGAAATCAGAACTCAATTGAAAAACATCCTAGGTGGATTCATGTTCAGTGGTCCTGATATTGATAAAAAAGTAAGTGTTCTTTCCGGTGGGGAAAAAACCAGGTTGGCAATGGTAAAACTACTTTTGGAGCCTGTAAATCTCCTCATTCTGGATGAGCCAACCAATCACTTGGACCTCAAATCCAAAGATGTATTGAAAGAAGCACTATTGGACTTTGACGGTACGCTTATTTTGGTGTCACACGATAGGGACTTCCTGCAAGGATTATCGCAAAAAGTATTTGAATTTAAAGATCATCGTGTAATCGAACATTTTGAAACGATTGATGCCTTTTTGGCAAGAAATCGAATAGAAAGCATTGCTCAAATCAATCTAATGAAATAATCTATTTTCAGATGCTCTGAAATAAATTTTTCAGGATAAATATTTAACATTATCCAGAAGATAAAACGGCTTTAGTTAGTGTTTCATAACCTTAACTATCTTCATACCTGATCCATAAGCTACCAAGGTTCCAACTACTTTCTGAGATCGATAAAATAACAATATTTTTTCGTTTTTTATGTCAGACCAAATCCTTTGTGCTTACCAAGCCTAAGTTTATTCAACTGCAATCCATTAACAATAATTAGTAATTGATTCGCCTCAAGCAATACTAAAAGTCTCACTTTTCAGTTATCGCAATTAACCATGAGTAACCAAAATTTCAGTCTCCGGAAAAGACTCAAAAGTTTCCATTATGCCTTCAATGGGATAAAAATTCTATTTGCCGAAGAGCATAATTCAAGAATCCATCTCATCGCCGCATTCATAGCAATAGTTGCATCCATTTATTTCAAGATTTCCACTTTGGAATGGATTGCAGTTTTATTTGCAATTACCTTGGTGTTTTTAGCAGAGATCATTAATTCTGCCGTTGAAAGTCTTTGTGATTTTGTTAGTCCCAGCAAAAATGAAACTATAGGTAAAGTCAAAGACTTATCGGCTGCGGGAGTTCTAGTTTGTGCGACAACGGCACTTGCTGTTGCGGCATTTATATTCATTCCAAAAATCACGGCATTATGATACATAATCTAATTGAGAAAAAACGATTTCATGAAAGTTTCTTTTTGCTGATTAGTACATTATGCTGTTTCATTTTTTCCGTCTTTCGCATGCAGCACACAGGTTCTGCAAGCTATTTCTTCCTTAATTGGAATCTCTTTCTAGCTTTTATTCCATGGGCACTTACGAGCATGGCAATACTTTACCCGAGGTTTGGAAAGGGCAAATTGAGTTTGGCACTGCTCCTCTTAAGTTGGCTGCTCTTTTTTCCTAATGCCCCCTATATTCTGACCGATCTGTTCCATTTGCGACATAATAGCACTATGCCCATTTGGTATGATATGGTTCAGATCATGCTTTATGCCTGGACCGGCTTAGTTTATGGCTTTTTAAGTCTTAGGGATATAGAACATTTACTTTCTAAACATCTGCATTCCATTTGGCTGAGTGTTTTATCAGTGGCTTTACTATTCTTGAGCAGTTTCGGTATTTATCTAGGACGCTATTTGCGTTGGAACAGTTGGGACATTATTACTGAACCAGGCAAACTCATCTCTGATATCGCAGATCGAATCATTAAGCCTTTGGAACATCCAGCTACATGGGGCATGACCATTGTGATGGGAGTACTTCTGAGCATGATGTACTTCTCGTTCAAGCTGATCAGGAACCGAAATTCAAATCAAATGTTCATAGAAAATCAATGATTAGGAAATTGACAATCCACTGAAACAATAAGAGTAATCCGAATCAACCTAAAAGGAATGAATCTCCTTGATTTTCAATGCTAAATTTATTATGTTAAACTTTTCATAAGGCACTTTATCATTCTTACCTTGCAGCCGGAAACCATCACATAATAGTGTGAAAATTCAACATCGGGCGCTGACAGATCTTCTCCAAAAGGCCTATTCAGCAGAGAAAGCAGCAGCATTTGCATATCAGGGACATGCTGGCTCAGTAAAAGATCCTGAACAAAAAAAGGCCATTCGGCAGATTGAAGATGATGAATGGAATCATCGCAAAGAAGTGCTGGAAATAATGCAGGAATATAACATTCCCATCTCCAAATTATATGAAATCCGATTCCACATCATTGGAAAAGTTATATCCGCTTCATGCTATGTGATTGGCTGGTTCATGCCTTACTATTTTGCCGGAAGATTAGAAAGTGGAAACGTTTGTGAATATTTCAGACTGATGCAATATTTTCATGAATTAGGCATCAAAAAACACGACAAAATTCTGTTCGAAATGGGCATTAAGGAAAAAGAACATGAAAACTTTTTTCTCAGTGTT
>JBDNHP010000378.1:0-8236 GCA_041688765.1 Flavobacteriales bacterium | reverse complement strand
TCAAACAAGGATATACGAGTAAAGAACATTTGTATGCAATGGGTGGAAGCGCCGGTGGATTGTTGATGGGTGCTGTGAGCAATATGCGCCCCGATCTTTGGAATGGCGTAGTAGCCCAGGTTCCTTTTGTTGATGTGATCAACACGATGCTTGATGAATCTATTCCATTAACTACAGGTGAGTTTGATGAATGGGGAAATCCAAAGGATTCAACATCTTTCGTGTATATCAAAACGTATTCTCCTTATGATAATATTGAAGCGAAGGAGTACCCTAATATTTTTGTAACAACTGGGTATTGGGACTCTCAGGTTCAGTATTGGGAGCCGGCAAAATATGTAGCAAAACTCAGAGCCATGAAAACCAACAATAACATGTTAATTATGTATTGTAATATGGAAACCGGTCATGGTGGTGCAAGCGGACGTTTTGAGCGTTACCGTGAAGTTGCCATGGAGTATGCCTTCTTATTTAATTTGGAAGGGATTAAAAAGTAAATATAATTTTACAGGATATTATTGCGAAAACGAGTTCCTCCGATACGGGACTCGTTTTCTCTTTATTTTAAATGTATGAAATATCGAAAATTATTACTCGAAGAGCTTGCAACGGTTAAAGAGGAGTTCGTGAAGTTTCTTGCCGTTAACAGTGTGGTTGCAAATGATTGGGAGAAGTTGAAATTGGAGAACAGTCAAAGAGCAGAAGAATTAATTGAATTATTCTCCGATCTATTTTGGGAAAAATCATTGAGTAATATTAAGTGTGTGGAGTTTCGTTCTCCAGATCAATTAATGGTTTTTCATTTTGGCGAGAAACAGGCTGAAATGTTAGAGCTTCGGGTTCCTGCAGAAGCCGGAGTAGATTTGAGTAATGCAGATCATTTGCGCAATTTGGCAGAGGGTAAAATTAAGTTTGATAAGGGCGCCCCTGAAATGTTCAGCGCCGTAAAAAATGATTTAAAAGATCGCAATATGGAGCTTTTTGAATTGATTGAAAATGGCGCGCGACCATGTCCGGAGACTTTCTATTATGGATTGAAGGCAATGGCTGTAATGTAATAGCACATAAAGTTCTATCATCGTTCACTAGGAATTGTTTGCAAAATCTTGTTAAGAAATTCATTTTGAGCTCTTACTCTGTTATTTTGCAATGTGTATCTGACTAAAACTCCGGGCATAGTTAAGCCGCTCTCATCCGATTTGATTTGGGATATTAAAACCCGGGAAAAGGAGCTTTTTCTGAGTTTTGATGATGGACCGGAACCTGAAGTAACTCCGGAAATTCTAGAAGTGCTTCAATCCTACAAAGCAAAAGCTAGCTTTTTTTGTATTGGGAAAAATGTAGAAAATCATCCTGACATTTATCAAAGAATAGTAGATGAAGGGCATAGTGTAGGCAATCACACCTTTAATCACGAAAAGGGTTGGGATACTACCTTAATGACTTATTTGCGTAGCGTTGCACAATGCAGTCAATACGTGAAGAGCAATCTATTTCGCCCACCTTACGGCAGAATCAGACGTAACCAGGCAGCTGCTTTGCGAAGGAAGTACCATTTAATTATGTGGGATGTTTTGAGCGCAGATTTTGATGCTGAGGTTAATCCTCAGAAGTGTTTGGATAATGTGGTTAAAAATGCCCGATCAGGATCAATAATCGTTTTTCACGACAGCTTAAAATGCAAGGAAAATGTGCTTTATGCATTGCCGAGAGTGTTGCAAATTTTTGGCTCAGAAGGGTATAAATTTTCGGCAATTACGGAAGATCGCTTACCTAAATTATGACGAAGTAGGGATTGAATTCCGCTTTTGATTTCATCGCAAACTTGGTAAATCCTTTAAGCTCTTTTGGAGCTTTTTCAATGCGAATTGTTTCTAACTACACGCCCGTTTATTATTCCTTAAGAAATTCTGAAAGAAAGGGATCAAAAGGTCTACAACTCTAATTGACCAGAAAATTGAATGCTGCTAATATGATTTAAGCAGCCCAAAAAAAATCCGGTTTCTGAGATCAGAAGTGTGGTTTATTACCGCAATTAAGTCACAATCAACCATGCCTCAACAGAAGCAGCATCATACACCTAGAAGATGATTATTTCTTAACCTGATCTCGAAGAACAGTGAGTTTCTTACGGGCATCTTCGATTTCGCGTTCTGCCTGCTTGATTTTCTTCTCAATTTCTTTCTTTAATGCATCTGCACCTTTACCGGTGAAGATTTCCATGTTGTTTTGATATTGAAAAACAGTGGACTTCAGTTTTTCAATTTTCTCGCGGAGGAAATTACTTTCCTTACGTACGAAATTGTCTGATCCGCCATGATCTTTTGCAGATTCCACCTTTTCGCGGAAATTCATCATGCGGCGCTCTTCTTCAGAAATATCAACGGATCCGTAATGTTTGTCGAGCGCTTTGTGATAACCATCCATTACTTCTTTCATCTTTTCTTTAGGAATATGACCTATAGCCGAAAAGCGTGAACTGAAATCTTTTAGAGTTAGAATGTCTTTTCCCTTTTCACCAGAAAGGGTGAAGGCTTCAAGTTCTTCCAGAATACTGAGTTTAGATTTCAGATTTTCGTCATGGCGATCACCTAAACCTTCATAGTGTTTTTTCTTGGCCTGAAAGAAATGATCACATGCCGCCCGAAACTGTTGCCAAAGCTTTTGTTCGTCGCGAGGCGAAGAAGCACCGCATTCTTTCCAACGTTTTTGAAGTGTAAGAATCTCTTCGGTTGTAGCTTTCCAGCCTTCGCTGTTTTGCAGCTCACGAGCACGAGCAATTAGCGCTTCTTTTTTCTCTTTGCTACCATCTTGTTCAGAGCGACGAGATTCGTAGTATTCACCTTTGCCCTTAAAGAATGCATCGCATAATCCACGAAATTCCTGCCAGATTTCTTCATTCTCTTTTTTAGGAGCGAAACCAGAATCTTTCCATTCTTTCTGAAGAATAACTACCTCATCGGTTTTCTTGTTCCAGGTAGAATGGTTCTTGATTTCGAGACTCAGCATTTGCTTCATCTTTTCAACCAGCGCTCTTTTTCTTTCGAGATTAGCCTCCAGCTCACCCTTAATTTCATCGTAGTGAGCGCGTACTTTTTCGATGATTTCGCGACAAACTCCAAAAAATGTATCTCCCAGTTCTTTATAAGATTCGCGGGATGATGGGCCTATATCGTTCCACTCGCGCTGATAGGCACGAATGAGGTTATCCATTTCACGAATAGAGTCCATGCCTAAAAGGGCACGTGTTTTTTCAATTAACTCTTCTTTGCGCTTATGGTTGATTTTGAGGTCGTGCTCACGTAACTCCTTGTAAATGTTTACGTTGTAGAAGAACGTGTCCTTCTGGTGAGTGAATTGATCCTGAATGTCTTTGAATTTGTCTCCAGGAACATCTCCGGTTGCTTTCCACTTTTCACTGATCAAATTGAAACGATCAAAAGCCGTTTTGATGTTTTCTTCTTCTTTGATGAGCTTGTCGAGTTCTTCGAGCAGAGCATTTTTTATAGCCAGATTCTCTTTTTGCTCCTCGGCAATTTTCTTGCTATGCTCTCTAGCCCTTTCACGATAATTTTCAAGCAGTTGTTCTAACTGTTCGTCTATCGGATTTGGGCTAAACTGGAAGTCCACACCCTCTTCATGTTCAACAGCGTTGAACTCTTCTTGCTGAACGTTACGTTCTTTAGCAGTTTCCGCATTGTAGTTACCTATCAGGTTACGAACATCCGTTTTAATAGACTGGATGTCTTCTGCCTTCAATAGCTCCTCCAAGCGCGCAATCAACTCGGCTTTCATTGTTTTGTCAGTTGAAAATAAATAACAAATAAGTGCGCAAATGTAAGAAAATCCAGCAGAGCCAATTCGACTAATTGCATGATTTCAGTGTTAAGATATGAAATTAAACAGGGTTATGCGCTTTGTTTTTGATATTTGTATTCAAGGAACTCTTGAGAGTGCTAAGTTATTCGATTGTATAACAGTAGATTAGCTAGTTAAATGGACAATTTCTAAATAGCGGCATCAAGTATTTTGGAAGAAGAAGAATTAAAAAAGATTTTGGTCAAGGCCGGAAAGTGGTCTGCTGTTCGGGATCGCTGCGAGCGAGAATTGAGGAACAAATTGAAAGATTGGGAAGTTCCTCCGGACAAAATGGAATCGATAACTGAAAAATTGAAATCCTTAGGATTCATTGATGATGATCGTTTTGCGATGGGCTTTGTTAGTGGTCATCTCAAACTAAAAGGCTGGGGAAAGAATAAAATTAAATCTGCCTTGTTTCAAAAAGGGATCAAAGAAAGTCTCATCAATAAAGCGCTTTTGGCGTTTGAGAAAGAAGATTGGAAAGAAGCTTTAGATAAAGCCATAGCTAAAGCATATCGCAGTAGACATAGTACAGTGGATTACCAAGCGAAGCAGAAATTAGTAAGGCACTTGATGGGAAAGGGTTTTAACTATGATGATATAGCTGCCAGAGTGCAAATCAATCCTGGCGATAAGGAATAATCAAAGCAATTTGAAAAGCCAATTGCCCAGCATTAGTATTCCGGCAATAACAACAAACACAATGAAGCCGCTGTACATCCAGTTTTTCTTGAATAGTGCGAAACCAACAATCAGAATAATTGCAATGAGGAGGGGAAATAGAGAAGGGAAGAGATAGAACGAATCTATCAACTTCCCTTCATATAAAGCTAATGCAGAACGTTGAATGCCGCATCCCGGACAATCTAAGCCGGTAGTTTTTTTAAACGAGCATTCAAGCAATTCTGTAGAATCTTCTTTTGGAAATTACATTTGGCTCCATGGAATAGCTGAAAAAGCTGCTCCGAGGAAAATAATGTAAATGAGTCCAACACAAAAAGCAAGAGCGCTTAAAATTGTACCGATAATTCCGCAGATGCGGCCGGCTTTTAACAATTTGTAAGAGCTTTCAGAATAAGTAGCTTGATCAGCTTCCCACAAGCGCTTGTCTTTATTAGATTATACAAGGGCGATGATTCCGCAAGTAATTCCGATAACACCGAAAAGTACACAGCAAAGTACGATTGAGCATATTCCCAAAACGAGAACAGCCACACTGTTTGGTAAAGATTTTTGTTCCATAATTTATTACGCGTTTGGCCCAAAAATATAAAAATCATTAAACTATCGCACAAAAGCTAAGTGATATTGTACTTTTGCACCATGATTACATTAGACCACATCCAAGGGATGTCTAAGCGCCTGGCCGCGCTGAGGGGGTATCTTTGACGTTGATCACAAATTGATCAGGATAGAAGAGTTAGAAAAACAAACCCAGGATCCAAGTTTTTGGAATGACGCAAAGAAGGCGGAGCAGATAATGCGACAGATTCGGGGATTAAAAGTTTGGACAGATTCATTCAATGAGGCTAAAACCGCTGTTGACGACTTGGGTGTTTTATTCGAGTTTTTTAAGGAAGGTGCCAGCACACTGTCAGAAGTAGAAGTTCAATTTAGCCTTGCTGAAGAAAGGATTGAAGCACTTGAATTTAAGAACATGCTTTCCGCAGAGGAAGATGGCTTAAGTGCAGTAATGCAAATAACAGCAGGAGCGGGCGGAACAGAAAGCTGCGACTGGGCGTCTATGCTTATGCGTATGTATGTGATGTACGGTGAAAAGAGCGGCTACAAAGTGAAAGAGCTTGATTTGCAGGAAGGTGATGTAGCCGGAATAAAACAAGTAACATTAGAGTTTGAGGGAGATTTTGCCTTCGGAATGCTCAAAAGTGAAAATGGGGTGCACCGATTAGTTCGTATTTCGCCCTTTGATTCCAATGCACGTCGACATACATCATTTGTGAGTGTTTATGTGTACCCCTTGGCTGATGATAGCATCGAAATCGCTATCAATCCATCCGATATTACATGGGATACTTTCCGTTCAGGTGGGGCAGGCGGACAGAACGTAAACAAGGTGGAAACCGGTGTAAGGTTGAAACATAAGCCAACCGGCATTATGATCGATAATACGGAAACCCGCTCCCAGCTTCAAAACAAGGAGAAGGCTATACAATTGCTCAAGTCGCAACTCTATGAAATGGAACTTGCCAAACGAAATGAAGCCAGGGCTGAAATTGAAGCAGGCAAGAAAAAAATTGAGTGGGGATCTCAAATCCGTAGCTATGTTTTGCAACCCTATAAAATGGTTAAAGACCTTAGAACAGGTTGCGAAACGTCTAATGCTGATGGGGTTTTGGATGGGGAAATAGACGAATTCCTAAAAGCCTTTTTGATGGGACAAGGCAAGGGAGCTGCAGCAGGTAGAGTTGCTGATATTGATTGATATCAAGTTTGATTTTAATCTCCAACCGAGCCAATACCTTTGCCTTTAATTCAGAGTATATGCATATCGAAATTTATCATAATCCGCGCTGCAGCAAAAGCAGGGAGGCACTGGCCATGTTAAACGACAATGGGGCAAATGTTGAGATTTTCGAATATCTCAAAACACCCCCAAGCACCGCGCAATTGAAAACCTTGCTCATGAAACTCAATCTCAAACCAGCGGACATTATTCGCAAAGGCGAACGGCTGTACAAAGAGAAATACAAAGGGATGAATTTTACCGATAATGAGTGGTTAAATATATTGCATGAGAATCCGATCTTGATCGAAAGACCAATTGTTGTTCGCGGAAACAAAGCGATTATAGCCCGTCCGGCAGATGAAGTATTAAGTTTGTTATAAGCATAAGAGTATGGAATTCAGAATTGAAAAGGATACCCTCGGAGAAGTAAAAGTACCGGCTGAAAAATATTGGGGCGCACAAACTGAGCGCTCTCGCAACAATTTCAAAATTGGTCCCGCAGGAAGTATGCCTCAAGAGATCATTTATGCATTTGCTCATTTGAAAAAAGCGGCGGCATTTGCAAATACGGAATTGGGAGTGTTGGATGCGGGTAAACGCGATTTGATTGCAAAAGTTTGCGATGAAATTTTGGAAGGAAAGCTGAATGAAGAATTTCCTTTGGTTATCTGGCAAACAGGCTCTGGTACTCAGAGTAATATGAATCTTAATGAGGTTATAGCCTATCGAGCTCATGTGTTGAATGGCGGAAAATTGTCGGATGCTGACAAAGTGCTCAATCCAAACGATGATGTGAATAAAAGTCAGAGCTCCAATGATACTTTCCCAACTGCCATGCATATTGCGGCTTATGATCAAGCAAGGCGCATTACGATTCCTGGTATTTTGAAGTTGCGAAACAGCTTGAATAACAAAGTAAAGGAATTCAGTTCGGTTGTAAAAACGGGTCGCACGCATTTTATGGATGCCACGCCACTCACCCTTGGACAAGAGTTTTCGGCCTATGTGCAGCAATTAGATAACGGCATTCGATGTATAGAAAATGCCCTTGAAATGATTCGAGAATTGGCTCTTGGCGGAACTGCGGTAGGCACAGGATTAAATACCCCAAAAGGGTATGATGTTTTAGTTGCGGCTTATATAGCAAAATTCACGGGTCATCCCTTTGTTACTGCACCCAATAAGTTTGAAGCCTTGGCCGCACATGACGCTATGGTTGAACTATCCGGTGCTTTCAAACGGGTAGCTGTTTCATTGATGAAAATAGCGAATGATATTCGCATCTTAAGCTCGGGACCACGTTCCGGAATTGGCGAAATTGTTATCCCCGATAATGAGCCGGGATCATCTATTATGCCCGGAAAAGTTAATCCAACCCAGCCTGAGGCTCTTACCATGGTTGCTGCTCAGGTTATTGGAAATGATGTTACAGTGAGTATTGGTGGAATGAGTGGGCATTTTGAGCTCAATGTATTTAAGCCTCTTATTGCAGCCAATGTATTGCAATCGGCCCGACTTATTGGCGATGCATGTGTTTCTTTCACAGAGAAATGCGCTGATGGTATTCTGCCTAATTTACCGATAATACAAAAACACTTGGAGAATTCCCTTATGCTAGTAACAGCACTCAACAACCATATAGGATATTACAAATCTGCAGAGATTGCAAAGAAGGCCCACAAAGAAGGCAAAACCCTTAAAGTTGCAGCCTTGGAATTGGGATATGTTACTGCAGAAGAATATGATTTGTGGGTGGATCCATCGAAGATGGTTTGATTGGGGGATTGATGTAAATACGCGCAATTGCGCTTATCCACTGCGCTTATCTGATCGCGTTGATACGCGCAATTGCGCGTATTTACCCCCCGCGGCAAAATCATCAAACGAAGCGATCGCCTTTTTCGATTT
>JBDNHP010000377.1:0-2222 GCA_041688765.1 Flavobacteriales bacterium | reverse complement strand
CTGAATAAAGTTAGATCAAACTCTGCAATCTGATCGTTGTAAAGAAACGCACGATAGGTTTGTCCATCTGAAATGAACTCTTCACTAAAATGCTTTTCACACATCTCAAGCACATTTTCGCATTGAGCGCTCGCATTCATTGCTGATAAACACAGTAGAAGCAAGGTGATGATCGAGTATAGTTTCATATTTTCAATTAACGGATAACAATAGTTCTGATTTTCGAAGTCTTCTCGCGAATGAGAGCAAGTTGTTCATCAGTCATTACAACCGTGGTTTGGCTCTTTAAATACGTCTTATGATTGGCTGCGTCATCAATCGGTTTGTCGTATTTATACTCCACTTTAAGCGTACTAAATACGGCATCCAAATCTGCCAAAGCTGTACTTAATTCTGCAATTTGAGAATCTTCATAACTTGAAAGTAAACGGATGAGGCTATTGAGCGATTTACCCTGTTCTCCTACCCTATTGCGAATATCTGCACTTGTTTGAGCAACCTCAACACTAAAATGCAAGGCTTCTATCCAACCACCGGCAATAATCAAACCCGCAACTTTGTTTCTGTCGCTGTTTTTTAAATAGCGATCTCCTGAACTGTAGAATTCAGAATTTAGAACAAATAGGGAATCCTGATTGCCAAGATTATTGTAAAAACGGCTCATAATGCCATTGTCTATGAATTTCAGAATATCCAATTCACTGGACAATTTTTCAATTTCCTTCACATAATCAGTTGCCAATTGTTTGTTGCCATAATTACTCAAATAGGCAAGGTCAGCACCATAAACACCTAGGTTCAGTGCTTTTTGATATTCTGTGAGATAAGTGCTTGCCTTGCTTGGACTATTCAATAAATCCGGATTATACTTAGCATTTGACCTTTTGATCAAAATTGCGCTCTGCACTGGAGAGGGAATACTAAAAATTTCCCCATCATACTTCACGAGTTGGCCGTTAGTGGCATTATCAGCAACGTTAGTAGAATCTGCATTTGCAGTATCTGAATTGCTGCTTTGATTCTCAACACAAGCCACTCCGAGGATAAGCATTGGAATCAGAAAGTATAATCTATTCGGTTTCAGCATGATAAACCTGTTCATTAATATCATGCAAGTACGCAAAAAAAAGGCGACCCCCTAACTCAAATAAAGGGAATACAAAGCAAATTTATCAACGCTGCTATGTGAGAAATGCAGAAATCTGCCTACTGTCGTTCAAAACAACCCAAATCCGGGCCAAAGCCTGCGGGTCTGAAAAACCCATTTAAATCAGTTGGAGCTATGCCCGTATTTAATCCTGCGTCCAAAGCAGGTGAATTTGATCGCAAATGGTAATCTCCTGAAAAAGGGGCTTCAAATCTAGGATCTTGTTCGCTTTTCATCTCTAAAAAACGCAATCCATCGCCAATATCAGCATCTGTATCTACCAAACAAAACTCAAATTTGTAATTCTGAAATTCATCGTTTCTGATATCTGAAACAAATTCATTGAACTCATTCAAATCGGCATTATTTCCATACATAATGCAGTTCCTGAAAACACCTTCAATTGGCCTAATCTGAATGTTCCCCTCAAAATCTTCATAATAATTACGCATCACAAATGAAGCAGACTGCCGATTGGAAATGGTCCAGTAATTGGCAAAAGTACAATGCTCCATTTCGTACTTCCCTCCATTTAAAAATGCTCCGCAGGTTTGTCCACAATTGTAAATCAAATTATTGTAGCCTTCTACATAAGCGCCGGCATTGGCATACAGACCAATGGCCGACATATTGCTTATTTTGGTGTTTGTTAGGCTAAGTGATGGAGTATTCTCTTCGAAAAGCGAATCCACCTGAATTCCTATTAATCCATTCGTGAAAATAGCATAATCAATACTGCTGTTATTACTCTCCGTGAGCAGTATTCCGCCAAAAGTATTTCCCAAAACCACGATTCCCCACTGTCCTGGTTGATCATCATAAAAAGCCTCGAGTCTATCTCCTTGAAAAACCACCTCAGCTCCTAAAGAACCTTGCACATCCAATGTTCCTTTGTTTACCCAAATGCCCGAATTGGCATGCACATAAACTTGAGTTCCAGGCTGTATAGTCAATGTACAACCCTCATCAACATAAGCAATTCCATAAATAACATGTGGCTTATCTGGAAACCACATTTCGTCACATACCAAAGGAATGATAGCCGTTAAGTCGAGATTGACATGAAAATATGCAT
>JBDNHP010000376.1:0-5870 GCA_041688765.1 Flavobacteriales bacterium | reverse complement strand
CATGCAGTTACTTTCAGCGCTGGAATGGCTACACAAGGTTTAATTCCTTTTTGCAATATTTATTCTTCCTTTATTCAAAGGGCATACGATCAGGTTATTCATGATGTAGCCATTCAAAATCTACATGTTGTATTTTGTTTGGATCGCGCGGGATTAGTTGGAGCAGATGGCCCTACTCATCATGGTGCTTATGATATCGCTTTTATGCGCTGTGTTCCCAATATGATTTTGGCTTCTCCAATGAATGAGGAAGAACTGCGCAATCTTATGTACACGGCGCAACATGAAAATCATGGGCCATTTTGCATTCGATACCCTCGAGGGGAAGGCGTTATGACAGAGTGGAAAACCCCTATGAGAGCCCTTAGAATTGGCAGAGGCAGAAAGGTTAGGGGAGGAAGTGATCTTGCCATTATAAGCCTTGGGCCAATAGGCAATCAAGCTTTAGAGGCCTGTGAAATTTTGGAGTCTAATGGGATGTCGGTTGCACTCTACGATTTGCGCTTTGTTAAGCCGATTGATGAGGTAATGCTTCACGAGGTTTTTAGCAAATTCAGTAAAGTGATTACTGTTGAAGACGGCTGTATTCAAGGCGGAATGGGCAGTGCCGTTATTGAATTTATGTGTGATCATGGCTATGCTTCACAAGTGAAACGCTTAGGTGTTCCTGATGAGTTTATAGAACATGGCTCCCCCGAAGAACTTTTTAGTGAATGTGGCTATAATACTTCCGATATTGTTGAAGCCGTTGAATCCATGCTTGATCGAAGAAAAGCGATTATTGCAGTATAATTAACTCCCAGTTTAGATGGCTGAAATCATAAATCGTGTTGCCGGAAGTGGAATAATTACGCTTGATTTGGGCGAATATTATCCAAAAGCAGAACGTGAGGCTTTTGATTTAAGCGGGCAATTATGGCAGGGATTAGTGTTGAAAGAAAAAGATTTTAGAACATTTATCGCCGAAAATAATTGGGAGCGCTATCGAAACAAACATGTTGCTTTGTATTGCAGCGTTGATGCACTAATCCCTACTTGGGCTTATATGCTTTTGGCAAGCGCTCTGCAAGGAATTGCTACTGAAGTTTACTATGGCAATCCAGAACAAATGGAAAGCGTTTTATGGACGGAAGTACTCCAAAAATTAAATCCAGAGGACTTTAGAGATGCACGTGTTGTTGTAAAAGGCTGTGCAGACAAACCTGTATCTCCCCAGGCTTTTGTACTTATCAGTTTTAAATTAAAGCCAGTTGTAAAAAGTTTAATGTTTGGCGAGCCTTGCAGCACCGTTCCGGTTTATAAGCAAAGCAAATCGTAAAGTCCTTTTTAAGCGGATCAAATTCCTAACTTGTCGGTCAAATTAAGAACATGACCGAGTCAGCCCCAAAGAAGCTTTTTTTACTTGATGCTTTCGCTCTAATATACAGAGCCTACTACGCTTTTATCAATAGTCCCCGCATAAATTCCAAAGGCCTGAACACCTCTGCCATGTTCGGTTTTACCAATACTTTGCTTGAAATTCTGGAGAAAGAAAAGCCTAGTCATATAGCAGTAGTTTTTGACCCTCCACAGGCTACTTTTCGATCACAGGAATATGCGGCATACAAGGCCCATCGCGAAGAGATGCCCGAAGATATTCGAAAGAGCATTCCATACATCATGCGAATTATTGAAGGATTCAAAATTCCGGTGATGCTTGTAGAAGGTTTTGAAGCCGATGACGTGGTAGGAACCATGGCAAAAATGGCTGAGAAACAAGGTTTCCTAACTTACATGATGACCCCGGATAAGGATTATGGTCAATTAGTTTCCGAAAAAATTCTCATTTATAAGCCCGGTAGATTTGGCAATCCTTCTGAAATTCTTGGTGTAAAAGAAGTATGTGAAAAATTTGGTGTTGATCGCCCAGAACAGGTTATAGATATTCTAGGATTGATGGGCGATAAAGTAGACAACATTCCAGGTATTCCAGGATTTGGGGAAAAAACAGCTATTAAATTGATAAATCAATATGGTTCAGTAGAAAACCTGATTGCCCATGCATCTGAGCTCAAGGGCAAACAAAAAGATTTAGTGGAAGAGCACTATGAAATGGCGATACTCTCTAAGCGATTGGCTACTATAGTATTAGACGTTCCAGTTGAGTTTAATGAAGAGGCACTTATTCTTGAAGAGCCCGACAAAGAGAAATTAAGAGCCGTGTTTTCTGAGCTAGAGTTTAAGGGCTTAGCCAAACGAATATTAGATGAGGATTTAGGATCAAAAGGGGCGCCTTCCGCTGCGGGTCAAAAAGCAGTAAGAGCGGCATCAAGTTCCCAATTCAGTTTATTTGGTGAGGATGGAAACGCAACAGAACAAGCATCTGTACTGAGTGATCTGAAAACAATAAAAAATGTTGATCATGATTATGTTCTTGTCAATACAGAATCGGAAATCCAGGCCCTTTTAGCTGAATTGGAAAAGTGTACTGAGTTTTGTTTCGATACTGAAACCAGTGATCTTGATCCATTAGTTGCCCGTTTAGTTGGTATATCATTCGCTGTTAGAGCTCATCATGCGTGGTATGTACCTGTTCCGGAAGATCTTGAAGAATGCATTGTTTTTTTAAAACGTTTTCACTTCCTATTTGAGAGTCCAGACAAAACATTGATCGGCCAGAATGTGAAATTTGATTATAAAATGCTCCGTAAGTACGGCGTGGATTTGCAGAATAAAATGTTTGACACCATGATTGCCCATTACTTGCTTAATCCGGACATGAAGCACGGCATGGACTTTTTAGCCGAAACATATTTGCATTACAAGCCCGTTTCCATTTCAGAACTCATAGGTCCTAAAGGCAAAAATCAGGGCAGTATGGCCGACTTAAAAGCAGAAGAAATATCAGATTACGCAGCAGAGGATGCTGACATTACACTTCAGTTAAAACACCTTTTCAGCAAGCCATTAGAAGAGAATAACTTGGATGCCCTTTTTCAAAATGTAGAAATTCCACTTGTTTCAGTTTTGGCAGAAATGGAGCTGGAAGGCGTGAATGTGGATAGGGAAATGCTCAAAGAATATTCATCCGTTTTAGAAAAAGATATTATTGTATTAGAACGTGAAATTTGGGAATTTGCCGGGCTCTCGTTTAATTTGGATTCGCCTCGTCAGCTCGGTGCTATTTTATTCGAAAAACTGAAGATTGACAGTAATTTTAAAAAAACAAAAACCGGGCAATATTCAACTGGTGAAGAAGTGCTATCGCGATTGGTAAATACGCATCCAATTATTCCAAAAATTTTGGATTACAGACAATTGAGAAAGTTGAAATCGACCTATGTTGATCCGCTTCCGGAAATGGTTAGTAATGTTACTGGAAGATTGCACACCAGTTACATGCAAACAGTGGCAGCAACGGGGCGATTAAGTTCGAACAATCCGAATTTGCAAAACATCCCGATCCGCACTGAAAGGGGGCGTGAAATACGGAAGGCTTTTGTTCCGCGCAATGAAGATTTCGTGTTGTTGAGTGCTGACTATTCGCAAGTAGAACTTCGGATAATTGCTTCCCTGAGCGGCGATGAGCACATGATTGCTGCTTTTAATAGTGGGGCCGATATACATGTGGCAACTGCGGCTCGTGTTTTTGGAGTTGCTTTAGAAGATGTTGACAGAGACATGCGCAGTAGGGCCAAGGCGGTAAACTTTGGAATTATTTATGGTCAGAGTGCTTTTGGATTATCGCAAAACCTGAATATTAAAAGAACGGAAGCCAAGGACATCATCGATTCCTATTTTGCAAAGTATCCGGGCATACGAGAGTATATGGATAAAAGTGTTGAGCAGGCTCGCGAAAGGGGTTATGTAGAGACGATTTTAGGAAGGCGCCGATATTTACCGGACATCCGTTCGGGTAATGCTGTTGTTCGTGGTTTTGCGGAACGAAATGCTATTAATGCGCCAATACAGGGTTCAGCCGCTGACATTATAAAACGGGCGATGATTGACATTCATTTGGAGCTTAAAAAGCTGCAAACAAAGTCGAAAATGATCCTTCAGGTGCATGATGAATTGGTATTTGATTGTTATAAAGCAGAAATTGACATGGTTAGTGATATGGTTATAAACAAGATGCAAAGTGCTTATCCTCTGTCGGTTCCATTGAAAGTTGAAGCCGGAATAGGCCTCAATTGGTTGGAGGCACATTAAAGTCGAGGAATAAACATTTCAGTATTTATAACTTTCCGCGAGTGCTATCGTATAGAGCTACGATGGAACTAATTTTCAACCCATTAAGGGATAATGTTATCCGAACCACAACAATGAACAAAATGATTCGCCGACTTGCTTTCCCCGCTTTACTGTCAGCACTATTTTTCATGGGTTCCTGCGCAGGAGACCAGCAGAAAGAAGGAAATTTGCCTGATGGAACAGTCACGACCAACACGCTACAACAAGAGCAGGTACGTAAGATTTTATATACCATTCCTACTCCTATGAGCATGGCTTCGATCATCAAACAGACCGGAGCAAACTTTGATAAGGATGTTTTGAATGGTACGGATAAAATCAGTTCGTACAATACTGCTCGTCAGCAAGCGCTGAACCTTGGAATCTTCGGAGCCGACCTAAGTTACAGCAGCATGTTTGATCAGGATCAGGAAGCGATTCAGTACTTGAGCGCTGTTCAAAAATTATGCACTGCACTTGGTATTGAAGGTGCAATTGAAAGTGATATCTACAAAAGATTAAACGACCACAAAGACAATCGCGACTCCGTATTAAATATTGTATCAGAAACTTATTTCTCGCTTGATATTTATCTAAAAGAAGCCGGCAGAGAAGATTTACTTGCCTTAATTGTTACCGGAGGTTGGGTTGAAGGTGTTCATCTTGCATCGGGGCACATGAGCACAAATTCACCTGAATTACGTCAGAGAATTGCCGAGCAAAAATATGCTGTGAATGATTTGGTAAAGCTTTTAGAGACTTACGGCGACAATCCTGTTCTTAATGATGTACGTGAAGACATCAAGTCTGTAGCCGCTATTTACAACGAAGTTGAAATAAATCAGGGTAAAACTGAAACTTCTACGGACGAATCCGGTACAATGGTAATAGGAGGAAGTTCAACGACAAATATGAGCGATGAAACTCTTCAGAAAGTGATCGAAAAGATTCGCGAAATAAGGAATAAATACGCAGCCTAAACCGGCATAAAGAAACACAAGGGATATGAAATTCTCCACAATCATCCTCACCCTCCTAATGGTTGTACCATTAATGGCATCTTCACAATGCAGGAGTTTTACCAAGAAGAAATGTCTTCCGTTGCTGAGCGGATATGCACAAAACGATAATTTCAACAGTGCTGTTCTAATACCGGGCGATGAAGCAGAGCTTCTTCTGACTTTCTTCCAAGGCAAAGAATACCGACTTTTGGTTTGCGGTCAGCCTATCCTTGGTGATGTTCAGTTTGATGTATTCACAACCAATGAAGAAAAGATATACTCCAATGTTAATGCAGCAGGCGAAAACTTAGGGAATACCTTTGATTTCAAAGTGGCAGCAACACAACAACTTATAGTTAGAATCAGAATTCCTGAATCGGAAAGCGCAAGCACCTTGGTGCATATAGGCTGCGTTTCTGTAATGGTTGGTTCTAAGGACGCCTGATAAATCTGCAAGTTATAATAGAGGGCTGGAGTGAAAACTTCAGCCTTTTTTCATGGCTAATTTTTTGGTAAGGGATCATTCAAAACTTAGGAGAAATAAGGGTTTCGAAGAGGCCTTAAAAGGGAAATTGGATGTTGGATGCTTGGTAGAATCAATGATTATTCTGGTATTTACACGAACATAAGAAAACATGATTGCAGCAATACATGTTT
>JBDNHP010000038.1:0-3882 GCA_041688765.1 Flavobacteriales bacterium | reverse complement strand
TTTTTTGCTTTTTGTTACCCTCGTCATTGCTAGGAGGGCTCTACTCAAAGGATATTCCTTAACAAGTGCTATGGATGGATCTTGTGATTCTTGGAAATCAAAGGAGGCTTGCATAATGGCCACTTCCATAGGATCGACGGGTTTTTTTTGGGATGCCAAAGCAGCAATTTGTAGCAATGATTTAACATCATTTTTACTTTGATCAAAGCCATCTTTGTAAATTATTTGCTCTCCATTATAGAGGGCAGCAATATCCATTTTGTTTTGTGTGATAGTGCCAGTTTTATCAGTGCATAAAACGGTAGTAGATCCAAGGGTTTCAATGGCAGATGGATTGCGTGTAAGTACATTTTTCTTTGATAACCTCCAGGCTCCAAGGGCTAAAAATATGGTAAGTACAACAGGAAATTCTTCCGGCAAAATGGCCATTGCAGAAGCCAAGCCATTCAAAAGCGACTGGATAAAATTGCCTTTAGTAATGTAGAACGCAACAACAATTATTACACTGATTGTAATTCCTATTATGAAAAGTCTTCTAATCAAGACCTTCATCTCTTTTTGCATTCTAGTTTGGTCTGCTTTAATACTCTGTAACGATTTACCGATAGCGCCAAATTTGGTGTTGATTCCAGTTTGCAGCACTTCAGCATAGCCTTTTCCTTGAACTACCATAGTTCCACTGTAGATAAGACTGTCGGGACTTTCAGCTTCCTATTGATAGTATTTGCTTACGGGGAGTGATTCCCCTGTTAGTAAAGATTCATCAATACTTAAATTTAGCGATTCTATTAGCTTTGCATCGGCGGCAACTCGATCACCTTCGTTCAGAACAACAATGTCGCCAGGGACGAGCTCTCTTCCCGGAATTCTGAATTCTTTATCATCGCGAAACACTAAAACTCTGGGGTTGATAGCTCTTTTAGTGCTTCCAACGCCTTTTCAGTTTTTTGGTACTGATAGAATGTAATGAAAATTATGATGAAAATAGTAGATAGTAAAATGATCCCTTCCTGCACATCGCCAAGAGAAATGTAGAGCGCACCACAAGTGATTAAAAGCAGGAACATCGGCTCCTTAATCACCTCAAAAGCGATGTTGAATAGGCTTTTGGGCTTTTCTGAAATTAATTCATTATAGCCTTTGGTGTTGAGTAAGGCTTTGGCCTCTTCGCTGCTTAAGCCCTTCATGTAAATTTAAATTATTAGTACTGTAATTCCTTTTTGAAATGGAACAGTATATTGTCTTGAATGTGTATCTGAAAAAATGCGCTAATTTTTATTCTTCATAAGTTTTAGGCACAGTCGGATCTGTTATGATGATATAATCTCCCAAATGCTTGAATTTATTCCAGTCAATAGAAGGAAATGACTCATCAGAACCTGCAGAAATCACTAAGGATTTTAATTTAGGATTATAGTTTTTTAGCTGAGTTACTATGGCAAATTTCTCATCGCTGTGAAATCTGCCATTCACTTGCAGTACTTTTTTTCCTTTATTTTTTTTGATGTATTCGGCGATGGAATAAGCCATGGTAGCATCCCAAAGGGATTGAGCAGTAATCAAATCAAATCCTCCCATGCTGGCCATTGGTACAACTGTTTTTGCACTCGTATCAGTTGCCGAAGGTGGTTCATGAGATGTGAGTTGCACAAGTTTGTTATAGTAAGCACCTGATGCAATGGAATAGGGAAGGGGTGCGAAGAATTTTTTAGATTGCTCAGAAAGTTCTTTCAATGCTGCTTGCCCTTTTCGTCCCGCAAGATTTGTATAGCGCGACGGAGCATTGGCACAAATTACATGAAGATTATGTGTTTTTGAAAATTCAATCATCGGTCTGTAGTCGCCGTAATTACTCCAAACTCTTGCATCTCTTTTGAAGTTTTTTTCACGAATGGCATCCTTTAAATATTCGTTCATCACAACTTGTACATCTCGGTCAAACATTTCCACAGATAGGACCGTTTTACTGCCATATTGAGCATGCATAGCTTCGAACATTTTTTGCTCTAGAAAATGGCTTACGGAGTCATTGTGTTCTTCTCCGAAAAACAGAACGTCTGAGTTCTGCATGTCCGTTGCAATTTGAGAAAGACTGACTTCTTTCTCCGCTCTTACTGAATAAATTTTATAATGTATCTCAGAAATTTGCCCCTTACTACTGAGGTTTGTAATACAAAGCAAGCCTATTGCAAGAGTTTGCAAAGCGAATCTAAAATTGAATACGGGTGATTTCATAAAGTAATGATGCGTTGTTCTATTGAAATTGATAATTAAAAAATGAAGTGAAAGATTATGCATGTTTTTGTATATCAGCATCTTAACACTTCTTAAGATAAAGAAATATGATCTTATGCATGACCTGATAGAAATGTACGTAAATAATCGAAGTGGCAAAACTTGATTTTGATCATATCTCAGTTGAGAATAGTAGTTTTCGATTTAATCTCAAGACTTGCTAGATGAGTGATCTTGGTTTTATTGTTCTTTCATTTGCCTTAGCTCAGAAACAAAACAAAGCCAAAAATCAATGATGAAAATATTCATTTGTTCCTAGCTATCACATTAATTATGAAGAGAGCTAATAGCATAGCTTTTAATGCTATAGTATTTTGAACTTAATGGTAATTTTGAATGCTTTTGGATATGCTTTCAATTGCAAAAAAAAAGCCGCCCCAAGTAAGGAGCGGCTTTCGCTTTCAAATTGAAATCATTTTATCTTACTACAACAAAGCGCTTATTTGTCTTACCATTCGGTACCATCAAAGTAACGAGATAAGTACCAGGCTCGAGGCTTGTAGTTTCAATGGTCAATTGTTGCTGACCTTCAAGCTGACTGATATTTTCACGACGGATAATTCTGCCACGAACATCGGTGATCATCATATCCACAATTCCATTTTCTGCTAATACATAACTTAATGTAATTGCTTCATTAGCCGGATTTGGGAACAGATTAATATCTGTAATTGCTAATGGCGCATCAGTAACAGCAGAAATTTCATTCATTATAGTTCCATCTTCGCGAGCTGCATTTTGACATCCTGTAATAGTCATATTGTCAATGAATAGTAAATCATCATCGGCAGAAGCATCAGCTCTCACGCGCAAACGACTGTTACTTGCAAATGGTCCGGGAATTACAAGGGTCACCTGATACCAAGTTCCATTGTTAAAGCCCGCGCCCGCTACATAAGAAGCCTTCGTTGAGTATGTTGAGCCACCATTATTGGACAATTGTACCCAGAAATCTTCGCCATTTTCGAAACTAGTTGTTTTGAATACAAAGCTCACCGTGATTTCTGCATACGATAGCCAGTTTTGGCTAGTGGTGCTTGTTGTTGATGTTGTGGTGTTATCACGAAGTCTGACGGCGTATGTTCCACTATAAGCATTGGCAGCACTGTTCAAACGAACACAGTCTGTACCACCGTCAGTCCAGATTCCCCAACCACTATCAAAATTATTGGAGTTAATGGTTACATAGCTGCAGCCACCGCCATTACAAGGGGCACAATTGGCACCACCGCAGTCAACGCCAGTTTCATCACCATTTTGGATGCCATCATTGCAAGTTGGTGCAGGAGGTCCGCCTAAGCAGAAATTGGAAGCTTGTGTTGTTGTGAAAGTTCCACCACTAGCTAAAGTCCCGCCGGGTCCAGTTAAAGTGTATGAACCATTTCCATAACTGCAACACATGCCATCGCCGTAAGCATCAGTGAATGTAAGTGTATAACAATCATTAACCAAGCAAAGTGGAATAACGAGTGTAGAGCCATCGGCTTGACTGCCATAAGTTCCACCGGAAGCTATGAGCGCGTTGGCGTCATTACGCAAAGCCCAACTGGTTTCTTCGGGGTAATTATCAAATGTGATACTTAAGCT
>JBDNHP010000375.1:0-8793 GCA_041688765.1 Flavobacteriales bacterium | reverse complement strand
CTCTCTGGACGAGAATTATTTTGCCATCGGATGATTTTAGCGATAATGCATCCTCGATTGATGTCGATACAGATGGAAACTATTTAATCAGCGCGGCAGTAATGTCTTACAGTGCGTTCACGCAGGGATTCGTTCCGAATAAACACGCTATTTACAGAATGAGTCAGGGGGGTAATTTGCAACTGGCCAAAATTCTCAATACAGGAGGCTCACATTATCCTAGTCTGCAGGCATTACCAAATGGCGATGTTGTCTATTCAGGTTTCAGTAATCAATACACTGTTCCATGCTGCAACTTTGAACCTTTGCTCATTCGTTTAGGTCCAAATTTACAAAGCGGGTGCAATGAGAACGATGTGTTTTCATTTACTGATAATATCCAATCAGCATGGCAAGTGCAGGATCCCCCTTATGAAATAGGTTCAGGTTTTGGGGCAAGCGATATTACGGGGTTTGACGATTTCACTTTTGATAGTGTGAATACGTTTTGTTCTGATATTCCTCCATTAACAGCCTATTTCAATTGGGATAATTTTTGTGCCGGACAGCCAATTAATTTTGAAGATAGTTCAGAAGGTAGTCCGATTACTTGGACCTGGGATTTTGGCAATGGACCATTCGAAGGTAGTGCAGAAGAATCTTTTGTTTTTGGGGAGAGTGGAACTTATCCTGTTTCACTTACCGTGAACAATGGATGTGGGATGGATCAAATCAGTTTTGATGTGATTGTTCAAGAAGGACCATTTGCGGATGCTGGTTTCGACCAAACGATTTTTGCCGGTGAAAGTGCAATGCTCGGAGGAGATCCTACCGGCCCGGATGGATTTTTTTTTAGTTGGGAACCTGCGCAAAGCCTTGATGATCCAAGTTCAGCTAATCCACTTGCAAGCCCCAGTCAAACAACGCTCTATACAGTTACAGTGAATGAGTTGGAGGGTTGTCCTTCAGAATCAAGTATTTTAATAACTGTAATCGATCCCGAAATCCCGGATTCATTGGTGTATGGAGAGTATTTTCTCCCTAATATTTTTAGTCCTAATGACGATTTACTGAATGATGTTTTACTGGTTTATGGTGGCCCATATAAAGAGTTCAATCTGGAAATCTTTGATCGTTGGGGAGCGATGGTTTTTAAAAGTACTGATCAAATGCAAGGTTGGGATGGAAATCACCGTGGACAAGCGGCACAAACAGGAGTTTATTTCTATCAATTCACAGGTATTACGTTTTGGGATGAAGGCATTGAGACTAAAGGTAATTTAACATTAATCCGATGAAAGCAAAGATTATATTAACGCTGCTGTTAATGCTTTTCCTTGGTGTTAAGGTTAATGCACAAGACCCGCATTACACTTTGCATAACGAAGCACCTCTTAACATTAGTCCTGCTTATACCGGTTCTTTTACCGGATTAGCAAGGGTAGGGGCTAGTTATCGCAATCAGTGGTCGGGATTAGGAAAAGGAGCTACCAGTTATTTCGTGAACGCTGATTTCAGAATTCCAACGCCTAACAAAAACAAAGAACACGTACAGGCAGTTGGATTATTGATTCAGCAAGATCGCAAAGGTGATTTGGGATTTGGACATTTTTCATTTGGTGTTTCTTATGCCATGAGATTAAAATTATCGAGGTCTGAAACACTTTCATTTGGTGCACAAGCCGGCTATACTCAAAGCTCTATTAAGGATGATAAATTGCAATGGGGCTCGCAATATAATGGAACTGCATTTGATCCAACTTTGAATGGAGAAAGATTGGGCTATGTGCCCACTTCTTATGTAGATCTTGCGGCAGGAATGAGCTATGAAAAAGGTATTGGAAATACAACCATCACTTCTGCTGATGAAAATTGGAGCAGAATAACCATTGCCGCATATCATCTTAACAGACCAAAGCATAATTCATGGTTGGATGTAGATGATCCCATCGAAATGCGATTTGTGGTTCAGGGTCAATGGCACCTTGCATTTAAGAATACAAATTTCCAATTGGAGCCTTCATTTTTAGGAATGATGCAAGGGCCGGCCATAGAAGCGGCAGCAGGATCTTATTTTTTATTTGAAATTCAACAATCATCGAGATTTACCGGCTTTGTTGATAGCAAACACATAGGGTTTGGTGTTTTTTATCGCTGGTCAGATGCCTTTATTCCAGCGTTTATGTACACCTCTGATCGCTATCGGGTTTCTTTGTCTTATGATCTCACTATAAGCAAACTCAGTAGAACTAACTCCATTTTTGGCGGTCCCGAAATCAATTTTAGGTATGTACTTCCGGAACGTTAATAAATACAGAGCGACTGCCAAGTAATTCCCCCTTTATTCACATTTCAAACGCTCTGCGCTCTTCGCTCTGCGCCCTTTCTATAGTATTTCGCTTTGATTAACTAACTTCGCATCGAACAATTTAGATAACCATCTTTTCAAATGGAATTTGATCTCATCATACTTGGAAGCGGCCCCGGTGGCTATGTAGCAGCTATCAGAGCTTCCCAACTCGGCCTTAAAACAGCCATCATCGAAAAGGAATCGCTGGGTGGAATTTGCCTCAACTGGGGTTGTATTCCAACCAAAGCGCTACTCAAAAGTGCCAATGTATTCGAGTATATTAATCATGCAGAAGATTATGGCATTAAAGTAGGAAGTCCTAAAGCCGAATTTAGCTCAATGATCAAGCGCAGTAGAGATGTGGCTGAGGGAATGAGCAAAGGAGTTCAATTCCTTATGAAGAAGAACAAAATTGAGGTCATTATGGGCAGCGGTAAAGTACTTCCGGGAAAGAAGATTGAAGTGAAAACTGCAGATGGTAAAATTCAGATTGTAGGCGCAAAGAGCATCATTATCGCCACCGGTGCGCGTTCTAGAAATTTGCCGAATTTGGTGCAGGATGGAGAAAAAATTATTGGATATCGTAAGGCTATGTCATTGGAAAAACAACCCAAGAAAATGGTGGTTGTAGGTTCAGGTGCCATTGGAGTTGAGTTCGCTTATTTCTACCGAGCTATCGGCACTGAAGTAACGGTAGTTGAATACATGCCAAACATTGTTCCTGTTGAAGATGAAGAAGTCTCAAAACAACTCGAAAAATCATTCAAGAAAGCCGGAATCACTGTAATGACCAAAGCCGAAGTTACTAATGTGGATACTTCTGGTAAGGAATGCAAAGTGACGGTGAAAACGGCAAAGGGAGAGGAGATTGTCGAATGTGATATCGTTTTGAGCGCTGTTGGCGTAGTTGCTAATATTGAGGGTATCGGACTAGAAGAAGTTGGTATTGCTACTGATAAAGGTAGAATCATGGTAAATCCTTATTATGAAACAAATATCCCTGGCTATTTTGCTATTGGTGATTGCGTTCCTGGCCCTGCTCTAGCTCACGTAGCTTCAGCAGAAGGAATTATTTGTGTAGAGAAAATTGCAGGTCATCATCCTGAACCTTTAGATTATAATAATATTCCCGGCTGCACATATTGTTCTCCGGAGATTGCTTCTGTTGGCTACACTGAAAGGGCCGCTAAGGAAGCGGGTTATGAATTGAAGATCGGTAAATTTCCTTTTAGTGCTTCCGGAAAAGCGAGTGCTTCCGGACATAAGGATGGATTTGTAAAATTGATTTTTGATGCAAAGTACGGTGAGCTTCTTGGTGCTCACATGATTGGCGCAAACGTTACCGAGATGATTGCCGAAATTGTTGCAGTGCGCAAATTAGAAACTACCGGCGAATCTTTGATCAAAACGGTGCATCCTCATCCAACAATGAGTGAAGCCATCATGGAAGCCGCCGCCGCCGCTTACGGTGAGGTGATCCATTTATAAAATTCAACTATTTGAAAAAAAACCGCCAATTGGCGGTTTTTTTTGATGCTTATTGGCAACTGATCTTTTTTTTGGAGACAGATCAATTGGTTGGCAACTCCTTCACCTGCCCATCAGTGGTGATGAAATAGTACTTGTTTTTAATCTCTGTTTTTACCTGTGGTTCAGGTTCTTTTTCAGGCTTGCGTTCCAAGGTGATCATCAATTGGAGATTATATGTGTATTGCACTACTGGCCCAACAATAGAGGGTTCTATCACGTAATCGAAATCTGCCGGAGAGAGCATATTATAGAATAATGTCTGTTTTGGACTTTCAGGCAACAACATTTCTTTTTTTCTTACTGCTTGCATCGATGGTCTTGATGCTGAAGTGTAAGAGTTATAACGTTGAATAGGATAATGTGCTTTTTGCAGGTCTGAAACCAATTTCCATGAACCTTTTACGGCGATGCCAATGCTATCGTATTCCTTGATGCGCTTTTGAAGTAGTTCATCTGCTTGTCTTCGGAGTTCATCATAAATGCGATCCACGCTATTTACAAAATATTCTACTTTCACTAAATCATAGATCTCCTGAAATGCAGCGGCGGTAATTATTTTATCAAGGGCTTCAGCTTTATAATAGCGCACGTGAATGTTTTTCTGAATTTCAAATCCTGCCGGAATTTCATTGTAATGCTTGCTGAATAATTTTTTGGTTATTTCTAATTCATACACTGGAACCATACTTAGAATGTCGGTCAAGAAATCGCCTTCTTTTACTCCTGCTGCTAATGCTTCTTTTCTAAATGCATTTATTCGTTTGTTTATTAGTGAATCGGCCTCCTTGGCAGACCCTCCAACTTGGGTTAAATGAAAAATGGACAGGTACGAATCAGCTTCTACATTGTACATGCCGCTTACATCAATCAACAATTGATTGCCAGTTGGATAATTAGCTTTTTTTATGGCCTCATCCATTTGAAATTTAATTCTGTCTGTCGGATTGTGAAGCACATTACCAGCTACTTGTGCGTTGGAAAACTCTATTCCAAGACTACTAATAAATAAAGTGAGAAAGAGATATCTGAGATTCATGGTGTAATTTTTTAGTCTGTACACCGCAGACATTTAAAGGTTCATTCGTTAACCTTTACTCGGATTTCGATGATGGAAGGATTTTTCTTGGTGTTGGCGTTCAGTTCAATTTTGCGGTATTGCCAACCCATTTTGCCTGTGGTGTCAAAACTAATTTTGATATTTGATTTTGCCCCCGGCATGATTGGTTCTTTGGAGTATTCAGCTTTTGTGCAAGTACAATCCACATCGTATTTGGTAATAATTAACGGTTCATTACCGGTGTTTTCAAATTCGAAAACATGCTCAAGCTGGGCTCCTGCTTTAACTTCTTGAAACTTATGTACTTTTTCAGAAAAAGAGAACTCCGCTAACTGCCCAAAGGCAATTGCGGAGTTCATCAATAGGGTAAGAAGCAATAATTGAGTCATCGCTTCTGACGATTATTCGTTTACAGGGGCGCCTGTTGGTGAAGTTTTTAATGGTGCACCACCCTCAGGGCCAGTAGCATTAACCATACCTTTAATTCGGATGATTTTATTAGGCTCGTTAACCGCATTAGAAGTGATAGTTACTGATTTGTTGATGGCACCAACTCGTTTAGTGTCATACTTAACAGATATTTCAGAAGTCTCACCTGGCATTATAGGAGCTTTTTCGCATTTCGGAACAGTACAACCGCATGAACCTTTGCAACGCTCCATAATGAGGGGCTCAGTGCCAGTGTTAGTAACAATAAACTTACACGTTCCATCAGCTCCTTGATCGATTGTGCCATAGTCATGCACTTCTTTGTCAATAGTGATGATTGCGCCAGTAGTAGCAGCAGTTTGAGCAAATCCAGCTATAGTAGCAGCAAGGATCAAACTAAATGAAAGAATCAATTTCTTCATGGTAATATGATTGAATATGAATATTTATAATGACTCAACAAAGATAATTCCCCTGTTCTGAGCGCTGTTATTGTTTAACAGATCATTAACAGGGCAACTTTATCAAGGTGCAGTATCAACTACAGTTCCTTTAATACGAATTACTTTAGTTGGTTCGTTCGTTGCATTTGAAGTAACAGTAACCGATTTGGTGATTGGTCCAACACGAGTAGTATCATACTTCACAGAAATCTCTGAAGTTTTTCCTGGCATAATTGGTGCTTTGTCACATAGTGGAACCGTGCAACCGCATGAACCTTTACACTGATCAATAATTAAAGGCTCTGTACCTATGTTAGTAACGATAAACTTGCAAGTACCATCAGCACCTTTATTAATTGTGCCATAGTCATGTACGTCTTTATCAAAACTGATTGCCGGACCGCTAACTATTTCGGTCTGGGCAAAAGTACCTAGGGCAGAAGCTGCCACAAATGCAAGTGAGAAAATGAACTTCTTCATGGTTATTTTTTATTGTTACTGTTTGTACTCAATTTACATACCAAGATTCCGAAACTTTAATTCTTAAAACAAGTCTTTAACAGAACATTAACAGACTCTCAAAGGGAATTTTACGTTGCGCAATGGTTAGTTTATTGTAAATGAGCCTGTTAAACGAGTGATTGTTGTTGTCTTAAAGCTTTATAAAGCGCTTTTTAACAAAAGAACTTCCCTGAATTTCTATTAAATAAAGGCCTGATGCCAAATCCGCTATCGAAATGTAATCTAAAGCTGAGCTCAAGATACTGCTCTTTACTACTCTGCCTGTTTGATCATAAATGAGGATTACAGATCCTCCTGTAAGCATATTTGATTCTATCATCAATAGTTCACTAGCAGGATTTGGGTAGAGCTTCCATTCTAACTTTGCTTGCTCATCCACATCAACGCAAACCTCAATGGTAAAGATCAATACATCAGTATCTGTGCATCCATCTTCTGTAGTAGCATTTAAGACTAATGCAGAGTTCCCGGGCCCCCATTCTTCTGAAATGATCTCGAAAAACTGATTTTCAGAACCATCTCCCCATAAATAAGTTAAATCGGCTGGAGCGAAAATAGTAACGTTTTCTCCCAAGCAAAAGGTAGTGTCAGGACCCAAATCGACTTCAAAATTGTTGATGCTGAATATGTCAACTACTTCCTGATAAGTACAACCTCTGCTATCGGTAACAACGACTGTATGATTTCCACCATTGAGGTTTTCTACTTCTAAACCGCTATTAGTGTAGCCGTTAGGGCCAAAGTAATTCACACTATAACCTGGAGTGGCCCCACCAGGAACTACTGCTATGCTGCCTGTGCCTGCCAATGGACATTCAGTTGGAGTACTTGTAATTTCAACATCCCATGGATCGGTGATGGTGATTTCATATTGTTCTTCAAATATTTCTCCGCAAGTTGTTGTAACTATCAGATTATAAATACCTGGTTGCAAATCAAATATTAAGCGTTCTTCAGAATCAAAGCCATTTGGACCAGTCCAATTGCATTCAAAGTTGGTTCCTGACCCATATACGGAAACATAAATGGAGGCGTTAGGAGCTTGTCCGGGCGGCAATGGACAGTACATGTCATTCACCTGAGTTTGCATACTAGGATTCATGTCTACTGTGCTCACTGAAATACCAACATTACCTGTTTGTCCATAATAACCATCCACCATTATATAGTAAACATCACCAGGGATGAGGCAAGAAGCATAACAGGCAGCAGCCCATGGGTTACCTTCATTGCAACCTTCTTGAGAATCGTCATTGGCTGAAATAAGCTCAAAACTCCAGGAGTCAACGCATTCTGTACCATGCCAAACTGCCACTTGGGTGTCAAAATCAGTAGAACTGTGACAAGTCGAAATGCGGTATTCTACATTTTCTTCTGCAATGAAATATGCCCAAGCCGTATTTGTTGCATCACCTTCGCACCAAAGACCGTAAAGATTACAATGCAGTCCTGGAACTTCTATTTCTGAAAAAGGGGCAACACATTGAGAAGTATTGATGGTAACGGCACCTTGATCGGGCATTACCTGCACAGCTCCGCATGGAGAATCAAATTCAGGTAGCGATAAAGATCCAGCCTGAAAACTCCAGGTATTACCTAAGCCTCCGCCATAATAGTTTCCAGAGAAAATTCCGTCCTGAAAAATATCGAATGCTAATCCTCCATCGCCATACCAATCCACAAAAATAAGATCTAACCATTGTCCATCAGGTACACAAACTTGACCAAACTCAGTTCCGTAATCGGGTATTCCGTTTTCGCCGGTAGGTGCATTTCCTGCACAACCAACTTCTTCCGATCCTCCTGTAAGAAGAGTGCCATTGCCGCATCCGTTATCTTCAGGCACTAATTCCCAATAGCTTTCCTCTGCCCAAACATCATAGGAATAGACTACTACCGTGATTTCAACTTCACCTAAACCACATTGAGCTTTTAAGCCTTTAGAAAATGGCAAAAAGAGTAGAAATAATATAGAGAATTGTAAGATTGAAATTTTCATAATACTGCTCATTTCACCATTAGTTTTTTAACTGAACTTTCCTTGCTATTACTGATTCGCAGAATGTATAATCCTGATTGAAGCGCTTCGGTATTTAATTTAATCAGGAGTTCAGACTGTATAGCGGTTTCCTGAATAATTTGTCCATTGAGGTTGATTAAAGAAATGTTATCCCAAGTGTTGAATTCAGGCAATGCAATAAAGACTTCTTTTTCTGTGGGATTTGGAAACATAGTCCAATCCAGAACTCCGGAATTTTCTTCTACAGAAATAAAAATGCAATCCGGAATGTGCGCCATTCCAGGAGAGCCGTCAGGACAACCTGTGAACCAATTAGAAGCATTATTCTGATCATTTGCAGCCAGCGTAAATTCAACAGATCTGCCTGTGCCATCTGTATTAGCGGGCCATGGCGACTCATCATCATAGCTGAAACTTACTAATTCTGTTCCGTTATAACTGAAAATATTGATTTGATCATCAT
>JBDNHP010000374.1:0-2054 GCA_041688765.1 Flavobacteriales bacterium | reverse complement strand
TTTGATAATATTTCGGGATTAAGTTCAAAAATGCGCAACGGAATCAGGCATAATCTAAATGCAACTACCTCCATAAAGGCCGGGTATGTGAGTATCAATCCGAGCTTTAGTTTGAATGATCGCTGGTATTTCGATTATCTGCAATTGGGATTGGATCCTACCACTTTAGAAACTACTTCAGATACCTTACGTGGATTTAGAAATGCTCCAGACTGGAATCTTAGTGTAAATGCAAACACCAAGATTTACGGAACATTTAATGTGAGCAGAACAGGCGCTATCAGAGCGATAAGGCATGTAATGACTCCTTCTGTGGGATTCTCGTTCAGACCGGATATGGGGACAGAAATCACGGGATTTTTTGGGGATGATGCCACCGAATTAACCTATTCACCTTTCGATATCGGGATTTATGGCAAACCGAATAGTCAACGCTCCGGAGCAGCAACTTTCTCTTTGCAAAACAATTTAGAAGCGAAAGTTAGAGATCGAAAAAATCAAAAAGGAGGCTTGAGCAAAATCTCCATCATTGATAATTTCCGATTGGGATCTTCTTATGATTTTTTCAGGGATTCTATCAATTTCTCAGCCGTAACGGCAGATGGATTTACCACACTTTACAAGAACATCAATCTGAATTACAGCAGCGCTTATAGCCTTTATGATCGCGATAGCAGCGGACGTTTAATTGATCAATTTTTGGTACAGGAAGGCAAGGGATTGATGCGTTTAAATACCAGTGCATTGGCATTGAATATTAATTTGCACAGTCGCAATAAAACCGGAAGTGGAAATAATGAAAATTTGACTGAAGAGGAACGAGAAGAAATAGCAAACAAACCCCAGGAATTTGTTGATTTCACCATTCCCTGGAACCTCAACATTGCCTATAGTGTGCGAATGAATCGGGTGTTTGTACCTATATTGCAAGCTGACACTAATTCAGTAACTCAAAGCGTATTATTTAACGGAGATTTCAGTGTGTTTAAAAATTGGAAAGTTGGATTTAACTCGGGTTATGATTTTACGGCAAAAGAGTTTACTCCTACTACCCTAAATCTTTATTGGGATCTTCATTGTTGGGAATTTAGCATTGATTACATTCCTTTCGGTTTCCGCAAAAGTTACGCCGTTCAGCTCAACATCAAAGCCTCGGCATTAAAGGATTTAAAATTGCAGCGCAGAAGGAATTTGGGGCAGAGTAATTTGTTGTTGTAGGGACAGGATGAGGCAGGTAATGCACGATAGGCAGGATAAGCAAGACAAGTAAGATAAGTAAGATGGTGCCGATAATTGGCATAGCAAAATGGCTGGGATAATAGCACAATTCATCCAATTTAAATTAACCGTATATCCCGGACACAGCAAAAAAATGGACAATGCCAATCCGAAACTGGGCTGAAATAATGAACCAATTTATGACTACGTTTGAAAACAGAATAAATCCCTAGCCAATCTACTTACACACTTTTTGGGATAGTGTCTTAACCGCATATCCCTGACACAGCAAAATCCTGCTCATCCTATTAATCCCTCTTATTCTGCTCGTATTTAGGATTGAACATCAATTTATACTGCATCCTTTTACTTCCGAAGTTGATTAACAATCCATGCGGAAAATCGTAAATGACGACGTAATTTTTTGCTTGTGCGAGATGCAAATCTTCAAGATTAATAACTGCTTTAATTTCAATAATGAATTTACGGTCTACCACAAAATCTACTCTTCTTTTACCAACGGCAATTCCATCATAATAAATAGTTTGAGTTTGTTCTTGCTGAAACTTCAGCTTGCTCTTTCCAACTCTATAGCTAAACATCGTTGGTATATTCTTTCTTGAAATCCGGAACCTAAAACGTTATGCACATTCATTGAACAGATAATAATTTCATAGGATAAATTTCCTTTTTCTAAATGAATAAGATCTATAGAATTCACAGCATTTCAAGTTGATAGGATTCAAAATTACTGCCGAACACCTCCTCCCTAATATCCAAATCACTCAAATCCAAAAAATCCTGCTCATCCCATTATCCTCCAAATCCTGATTCCT
>JBDNHP010000373.1:0-3635 GCA_041688765.1 Flavobacteriales bacterium | reverse complement strand
GTTGCAGTAAACACACGATTGATAGTGTATTCGCAACCTGAGCCAAGCACCTGATCAACTTGGGTTACCTGAGCCATTCCGCAGTTATCAATAGCGGAGGCATAAGATGCAGCAACATCATCACCACATTCAGAAGCCGCGTTATCAGGTACCCAAATGAAGATTGGAGCTTCATTATCATCAACACTCAAAGTTTGAGTACATGAAAATATTTCATCGTTATAAGTAGTGCTGAAGGTTCTGGTAATCACTTCAGTACAAGTGCCACTTGTTTCGTCGTTCCATGTCCAATCCGCATCAACAACAGTTGGATTGCTTTCACAACCTTGGCTATGGCCTGTTAATTCAACATTATCAAGTCCCCAACCACCCATTATGTAACCGTTTGAACCATTACCACGAGCTCTGAAGCGAATTTCAAATTGCTCACCAGCAGCTTGAGGAATAGAAAAAGTTGGGCTGTAATCTACAGTAGAACCATAAACAGATGTGTAAGTGTGAATGGTTTCCCAAGCTCCGCCGTTTACTCGAACTTGAACATCTAAATATCCAGGTACGTTTTGTGAACCATAAAGATCCTGACGAAGGCAAAAATGAAGTTCGATTTCATTTGAGCAACAGGCATCGTAAACAGAACTAGTGAGTTTTTTATTGTAGGCTGTATTAAAATTCACAAATGAAATCATGGCATTTGGGTAAGAACCGCAATCACCGGGAGCACAGCCACCGCCAACTTGCCATCCGGCACCGAAATTCCAATCAGATACATCACCAGCAAAGCCTTCAAAATCGATATCGAAATCTCCTGCATCACGTGAGCATTCCGGTTCTTCGTTACAAACGATTACCGGAAAACCAGTGATATCAGGATGAGTATTTGCAGTACAATCAAGAGCTAAATTAGCAGCACAATCAACTTCACAAACGAAAGGACAATCTGATACTTCAACCATTACCCAATTGGATTCACCTGCAAAATCATTACATCCAGCACGACGAGCACAACGACGGAACCAAGTGCTTTGATTTATAACCCCTGGATCATAAGATGAAGTATTTGAAAAAATGCTCGTAGCACCATTTGTATCTGGACCACTGGTATTGCTCAACCACACATATTCCAAAGCGCCGGCACCACCAGAAGGAAGATTACCATTGCTAATCAGTCCCGGATCAAATGGAGCACAACCTGTTTGATCGCAGCAGATAGATCCGGCATTGGTAACGTTATTACATTCGCCAGGACCGCAATCGAAAGTACCATTGATATCGCCACTTCCTGACATGCTACCGGTATAATCAAACCAAGTTGAAATACCGTCATTGTTATTATTGAGTGCATTTGCACCATTTCCAAGTTGAAGACCGTATCCGCTTCCTGTGTCTTGAATGTACAATGTAGTTCCGGCAAGGCCATTTAAACCGATAAGGGTATTGGAGAGATTTTCGTCAAATTGATAGAATGTCCAATTGTTTTCATTGCCCAATTCTGGAGAATGAGCTTGAAGCCCCATGGATATCCATTCAGCATAAGATGATTCATTTTTGAACCAAAACGAAACCAAGAATTTCTTATCGGCATTTCCAATACGTTGAACCACACCATAGATGTGAGCAGTGCCATCGCTAAAGCGATCGAGATAAACTCCCTGTGAGGCGGCTTTAAAATCTGTTCCATAGTTCGGAATCCAGAGAATTCGACCTGTAGGTGATGCGTATCCGGTTATATCACAAGTTGAAACCAAATCAGCTTGATTTAATGGATCAACGTATGTAACTGCATCAATGTAGAAATCAGAAGCGTAAGGATTCTGTTTCAAAATTTTGATGTAGTTCATATTTTGAGCTGCTGTATAGGTACTCGTGATGTACGAAGTGCTTGAACTCACAACCAATGAAGGGTTTAAGTTAAAGCTGCCCCCATTCACAGACTCATACACGTAAGGCTGGGCATTACCTGCCTCTCCAGATCGCATTTTCCAAGTAATCTGGTACTGTGCACCGGCTGGAATGGTGGATGATAATTCCAGAACTATATTATTACCGTTAGTAAATAGCTCTGCACCATACCCGTCAGGGCTTCCAAGAGCATAACTTGGATTGGTGGTTCCGCTTTGGGAAGTTACTACTACACCGTGCAGTTGAGCTTGTGACTCGAGTACTCCGGTAAGAAGACAAAGAACACATAATACAGCCACCCTAGGCCAAATAGCGTAAAAATTCGCCATAACGCACAGTTTAAAATTGATTGGAGTTTAATAGGGGGGGGGGGTGCAAAAGTAAGAACTTATCAACAAATAACAAACATTTGTCGAATTATTTTTTTACTTCATGAGGATTTTAACCTCATTCATCGAAAGAAGTGA
This sequence comes from Flavobacteriales bacterium, assembly GCA_041688765.1. Taxonomy (GTDB): domain Bacteria; phylum Bacteroidota; class Bacteroidia; order Flavobacteriales_D; family Sanyastnellaceae; genus JBDNHP01. The sequence goes on along the minus strand of JBDNHP010000373.1, from coordinate 1,269 downwards.
AGGAATTAAACTTTGAGCTTCGAGATAGTATCCGAAGGTGAATCACTTGCAAACACGGCGTTTCCGGCAACAAGAACATCTGCCCCGGCTGCCACTATAGACTTGTAATTGCTTAAGCTCACTCCACCGTCGATTTCGATTAAGAAATTGGCATTGGCCGCCTTTCTCATGGCACAGAGCTCTTTTATCTTGCCTAATGAGCGCGGTATAAAGGACTGTCCGCCAAAACCCGGATTTACGGACATAATCAACACTAAATCAACATCTTGCATCAAATCCACTAGAACGGATACAGGAGTATGCGGATTTAGTGAAACGCCGGCTTTCATTCCGGCTGCTTTAATAGCTTGCAGGGTTCGGTGCAAATGTCTACATGCCTCATAATGAACGGTTAAAACATGTGCACCAAGTGCGGCGAACTCAGTGATATACCTATCTGGCTCCACAATCATTAAGTGTACATCTAATGGCTTTTTCGCAATGGGCTGAATAGCCTTCATTATTGGCATACCAAAGGAAATGTTCGGAACAAAAACACCATCCATTACATCCACATGAAACCAGTCCGCAGAGCTATTATTAATCATTTCAATATCTTCGCCCAAGCGGGTAAAATCTGCTGATAATATGGATGGAGCAATGAGATGTGACATAGTGATGCGTTAAGTTGCAAAGGTCTGAAAATGTAGCTAATTTCAAGAATTATTTCCTTTCCGTACATTTTTTACTAACGAACAGATAATACCTGCTATATGAAGAAGATATTGTATTCCGCGACTACGTTGGCCTTGCTTTCCAGCCCTGTTCTATCGCAGAATCTGATTCCCAACGGAGACTTTGAAACTTGGGATTTATACAATACCTGGACTTTAGAGCCCGAGTTTTGGAATACCTCAAACGGAAAAATAATTGCATCGGTTAATCCCGATTCAAGCTCATACCAAGCTGAACTTGCCATGAAAGTGAATGTTTTACCCGGTTTCGAGGGTGGAGTTCCGCAATCAGCCTCTATATTTTTTGCATTAGAAAATAATCCGGAAATGATCTCATTTGCGGTGAAATCCTTTATTGATGGAGAATCGTTGATGGATGAAGTGAATGTAAAAGTTCAGTTCTATCTGGCAGATGCACAAATTGGAGATACTCTTATATGGCGAACCAACTTGAGTACCCCTCAATGGGAGTTGATCGAAATGCAAATCCCTGATTTGCCTTTTGAAGCCGATGAATGTTTAATTACGGTAACGGCAGGTCGTACTAACGGATTTT
>JBDNHP010000372.1:0-4636 GCA_041688765.1 Flavobacteriales bacterium | reverse complement strand
TGGTTGTGAAGGTGATAATTTACCCCGCAAAATCATTGAAATCGTAGATTGTGAACCGGGTACCAGATTGCATGTATTCAACAATGTTTTTAGCAATATTGGTCATGAAGATGGCATTGGTTGCACAAAAACTTCACATGCTTTCTCCTCTGATTCAAGTAATGTTTCTTGGTCCTTCCATGATAATGTAATCAGCAATGCCAAATCAAAAGTTTTCGAGATGGTTAACAGCGGCGGAACTCCTGTTCTTCGTGATTCCATTTTCAATAATGTATTCAATAATTGCACAGGATTACACACTCTATACATTGAAAGTTCAGAAAGTGTATACGGTCATGGAATTGTGATCAAAAACAATGAATTCAACGGAGATGGTGGCGTATGCGACGTAGATCAAGTAATTGAACTCGGTGGTTATGGAAATTACATGGAAGATGCCCGCATTGAAGGCAATACCATTCGGGATTATAAAGGAAGGGCCATTATGTTCCGTGGCACTGACAATACTTATATCACAGGTAATAAAATTTATAATATTTCCGCTTTTCAGGCTATAGAAATGAATGATGATTGCGACCAAGTTATAATTCAAGGAAATTTCATTGGAACAGATGAATTAGGTACAGCGGGATTAAGTTTATTCACCAATAATGTGGTACAATTAAATGATTGTGACAACTGCATTATCGGCGGTGACAGGACGATTGGAGAAGGTAATGTAATTATTGCTCCAAGTAATGGACTCAATAGAAAGTGCATAGAAGCTGCTGGGCTTTGTGAAGGCATAACCATTATCAGAGGCAATGATTTGAATGTTTACGGCAATGGACTTACATGTATGAGTACTTCAGGCGATGCCGCTATTCGGATCAACGGATCGACTGCAATTATTGGAGGAGACAAAAATCTTTACATGAATCGTATTGCGGGCGGAGCAGCGGGCAGAGGTATTCATCTCGCAACACCCGGCAACATAGTACAAGGTAATGTGATTGGATGCACCGTATTTGGTGATCCTGTTGCCGGAAGTGCCATGAATTATGGTATTTTCAATAACGGTGATCAAACCACCATTGGCGATTTGAATCAACCCGAGTTGTATTCCAACCGCATTGGATACAATATTGAAGCTATTCGCAACAGCAACAAAGTGAATGTATTGTGGACTGGCAATACATATCATGGCAATACAGGCGCTGTTGTTGTGAATAATGAAGGGGTATTGGCCAACGCAACTATTTTACCTCCTGTTATTGCGGGTGTCACTTTGCCAAATTTGGTAAACGGCACGGCAGTTCCTGATGCACGTGTGGAGCTTTATTTGTGGAATAGCGAATTATCCTGTCAGGGCTATGAGTACTTAGGATTCACTTTAGCCGATGCCAATGGAGATTGGACTTTTAATTCTCCAGTTGAATTTCTCAATTCCGTTGCTGCCTCTCAAATAGATGGATTAAATAATTCCTCAGAGTTTAGATGTTTTGAGATTGAAATTCTTCCTTGTCCGGGTGATTTCAATTTTGATGGCAGCATCAATTCAGGTGATCTTTTGTTATTGCTTTCTGAATTTGGCTGTTCCAGCGATTGCAATTATGAAATGGTTGATGATGGCATTTCTAACGTTGGCGATTTAATTGCCTTCTTACTTGTATTTGGATTGGATTGTCCATAAAACATTAAAAAATTAATCAAAAACATCGAAGGCTATAAACATTGATAGAGATTCATCAATGTTTATAGACTTTCAATTTTATTCGGAACCTATTCCGAGGGCCTTGCAATATTTATCAGACGGTAGTAATTGCGCTTGCCTGTAATCCTCGTTCACTCTTGCTGAGCTTAAATTCATACACATAATCTACGCGTGATGTGTGACCCGATGGCAATTCTGAGAAATGGAAGAAAACGTTTTCAAAACCATAAGCCGGATTCATCATTCTAATAAATCCGTATCCTTCATTTACGCTCAAAACTTGTCCGCGTACTCTTGATCCTACTTCACCCCAATATCCTTCTCCTTCAAACTGAAGAGGGGTTAAGTCTGGAATCAAATAGCCCGATTGAAATTGATCAGCTTCGAACTGCAATGCATGAGATACATTTTTAAATGCAATCACCTCCACCCTAACTCCCATATTTTGCACGGCATTGATGGCTTTTTTGAAATCTCCATCACCACTTAGAAGATAGATTTTATCGAGTCTTTCGGCTTGAAGCATGATATCAACTGCCATGTCTAAATCCGCATTCCCTTTACCATAGCGATTTCCTTCTTCATCTCTAAACCACCGCACAGGCTTGGTAATCACTTTAAAACCGATGTTTCTTATCGCATTGTAGTAGCCATATTGTCGGTCTCGATATTCAATATCTGTTTTTCCTCTTTCTTCATCGAATACCACATAAGTATTCATTCTAATCGCATCACCTTCACGTGCACAAAACTTCTTTAAAACATCGTACCTCATTTGGTAACCGCCATTCAGAGCAATATTTGCTCCATCAACATAAATTCCAATTTTCATTTTTTTTGGTAATAAAATTTAAGCAAAGCTAATACCGTCGTATTGCTTTGGTAGATATTTAATAACATTTAGTTCTGTTAAAATGTTGCACTACAATCCATAACAGATCAAATAGATTGTGGCACAAAGGTATAGGCTTAATACGGAATTAACAAACGTCACGTAAACGCTTTCTTGATATCCTTATTAAATAAATGGGATTCAATGCGTTAAAAAAGCCAAGAATTCGATGGAAACTGTTTCTTCATATCTAATACTTTAAATGAAGTATATTTGAAGAGCAACAAATCAAAATGAAAATTACATTTCACGGTGCAGCGAGGGTAGTTACTGGAAGCAAACATTTAGTTGAATTAGACAACGGTACCCGATTTTTATTGGATTGCGGTATGTTTCAGGGTATGGGAAAAGAAACTTTCGAACTCAATACTCATTTCGGTTTTAGTCCGAGAGATATTGATTTTATGATTCTTTCCCACGCACATATAGATCACAGTGGATTGATTCCCCGACTTGTACGGGAGGGATTTAAAGGTAAAATTTATTGTACTCCTGCAACTTTCGATCTTTGTGAAATAATGTTGGCCGACAGTGCACATATTTTGGAACAAGACGTTGCGTACGTAAACAAACGCAGAAAGAGACAAGGCAAAACTTTGTTTGAGCCGGTGTACACGGTTGAAGATCTTGAAGAAGCAATGAAACTGTTTATTCGGGTTAACTATGATAAAGAGACTAAAATCAATGATCATGTGAGTTTGCTTTTTACAGACAATGGCCATATTCTAGGAAGTGCTGCTGTTAATTTGACTATTAACGAAGGCGGACCAGACCAACGGTTATTTTTCAGTGGAGATATAGGTCGATACAATACCGCTATACTGAGGGATCCTCACTCTTTTCCTCAACCTGATTACATCATTTGCGAATCCACTTATGGCAATCGCAAGCATGACACCTTGGACATGGCCGGGCAAGCGGTAATGGATGCCGTAATTGATACTATTGGCAGAAAAAAAGGCAGATTGATTATTCCCGCATTCTCGCTCGGTCGAACTCAGGAAATCGTGTTTATGTTGAATAAACTTGATTTGCACGGCTTAATTCCCGACGTTAAAATTTATGTAGATAGTCCACTATCTGTAAGTGCTACGCAAATTATGCGTAAACATATAAATTGTCTGGATGATGAAATTCAACGATTTATGGAAGAACGTCCCGATCCTTTCGGTTTTGATGATTTGCAATATATACGTGATATCAATGATTCTAAACATTTAAATGAGCTAACAGAGCCATTTATTGTGATTTCGGCTTCAGGAATGGCAGAAGCGGGACGTGTCAAACATCATATCAAAAATGGAATCGGTGATCCAAGAAACACAATTCTGATAGTTGGATACGCCGAACCACAATCGTTGGCTGGACAACTGCGCAATGGAGCTGAAGAAGTGAGGATTTTTGGCGAAGAACATAAGGTTAGGGCTGATGTGCGGGTTGTTGACGGACTTTCAGCACATGCTGATTATGAAGAAATGCTCCGATATCTTTCTTCCATAGATCCTCAAAAAGTACGTAAAACATTCTTGGTGCATGGAGATTTTGATGCTCAGGAACACTGGAAAGTAAGACTTCATGATGCGGGATTCAGGAATATTTTTATTCCGGAAATGCATGAAAGTATTGTATTGTAAATTTCTCCTCTACGATTTAATACAAAAATCCAGGTCCTTAAAAGTGCCAAGCGTATATAGATTTCACTAAGCCAATTGCTTTGAGTTAAATTACCAATATAAAACTCGAACTTTTCATCAAACCCATGCCTAAGGCTGAAAGCTTTAATGCCTCGCAATGCAATTCTACAAGAGCCTAGGAACCGAAGCAATTTCCATTTTTTAGTCCCCAGGAAACAATTCCAAGGGAAAATTTTTGCAATTGTCCCCTCCAGTATTGCGAAAAAATAAAAACAATCCAAGTGCAACGAGATTTATAGAGAGCCTTAATCCAGCATCACAAAAAAACAGGAATTCTTCATCAGATTTCGCAATCGGTTCTGCGCTAATCTGCGGGACCACTTTCTTACTGTCGTCATTATTATACGCAGTTGCAAT
>JBDNHP010000037.1:0-5341 GCA_041688765.1 Flavobacteriales bacterium | reverse complement strand
TTGAACAGGCAGGACCTTTGGATCATCTACAGTTAACAGACAAACTCAAGGATGTTAAATTTACCAATGTGCTCGTTTGGGCTGAAGGAATGTCGGAATGGAAAAAACTTGCAGATCTACCACATCTCAATAGAACATATTTTTTCGATCAGCATCAACTTGTTACCATCCGAAAAGAAAAGACAATTGAAAAACCAATAGACAGTTCCGCAGTGCCATTAGTCTCCGGAATTCTTCAATTTTTTGCCATGCCGTTTTGGATTGTTTTATCCGTAGTAGCTCCAATAAATGGTATTTGGAGTTACACCGGTATAGCACTACCTGCATTCTTTTCAGGAAGTATGGCGCTTTTGAGCATTCCAATTGCTGTGGGATTAATTATGGCCAGACGTTGGGCTTACCTTCTTAAAATAGGAACCGGATTAATTGTAATCACTTGGTTTTTGAGTAAAATATTAATTGATGATTCTTCTCACATTTGGCTCATTATGGGATGCTACGAATTGATTATTATTATCTTCGTGTTCAGTAGATCAAAATACTTTAACTAAAACTTATGATCAACAAAATACTTCTTTCGCTTGCTATATCAGCTCCAGTAGTACTTAGTGCTCAAACTGAAAGCAGTGCTTTTACGGCGTCGGGAAGGGGAGTTGCAACCACTTTTGTTACTGATTATCATGCGCTTGGCATCAATCCAGCCAATCTTGGTTGGGACTCGCAATATGAAGGTAAAAAAGTCACATTTGGCATGTTTGAAATAGCGGGAAGTTTTTTCTCGGAAGCTTTTAATAAAGGCGATTTGCGTAACAATCTGTTTTTTGGAGAGTTTGATGATCTTACCCAACAAGAACGAGATCAAGCTGCTGAGGATTTTGTAAAAGCCAGAAATGCTGCAGACCTTAATATTATGGGCATCGGACTTGCTGTTCAAACAGGAATAGGAACTTTTGCTTTTAGTTCCGGCGATAACATCACATGGAAATCAAAATTTGGTGAAGACCTTACTGACTTGGTTTTCTACGGCTATCAGTCTAGTTATTTTGATAGCCTTCTTCTAACAACAGGGGCTGTGATTCCAAATACTGGGAATTATTCTCAAGATACTCTTGATTTGGTTGTATCAGGTACTGTGAATCCTGAAAATGTTAAATCGCTTGCGGCTCTGCTTAAAGGTTCAGACATCGAAACCACTTGGATTCGTGAATTCAAATTTGGCTATGGAACCCGTATTTATAAAAGTGATAAATATCAGATTTTTGCAGGTGCTGATCTCAAGTATCTTATGGGTATGCATATTATTGCTTTTGAATCGGATGGTGAGAAAGCTGGCGGATTTGCCGCAGTATCTCCCATTTACGGACTAGACTTTGAGGACGCTCCTAATAATCCATCGGCAAATCTTGATAATAGTGGTGCTCTGCCGGAGCCTGTAGGACAAGGATTTGGATTTGATCTTGGTTTAAGCGCAATTATAAATGAACGTCTTAGACTTGGCCTTTCATTTAACAATATCGGTTCCATGACTTGGGACGGGAACGTTTATGAATTAGATAATATTTTGGTTGATGATTATGAAAATGGCGGTGTGTCAAGTCTTTCTCTTCTCGATCAAGTAAATAGTATCATTAGCAGTGATGGTGTTATTGAATGGGTAGGAAAGGAGAAAATGAAAACTACACTTCCTAAAAATTTGAGAATTGGTGCTGGTTATGATTTTGGTGAAAAAGTAAGAGCAGGTTTGGACATTGTTCTACCAATGGATGAAGAAATTGGTGCTCTAGACAAAGCGCTAATCGGACTTGGCGGCGATTTCATCCCTGTTAAATGGTTTCGCTTTTCTATGGGATTCTTATCCGGTGGAAATTACGACTTCAAAATACCCGCAGGTATAGTGTTTGTTGCAGGTAATGGAACGTACGAGGCCGGAATTGCTTCACGCGATATCATCACATTTTTCGCCGAAAGTGATCCGACTATATCTTTAAGTACTGGATTTTTGAGATTTAGATTCTAATTTTTAAAGGTAATTGATGTCTGATCGCAGATTATTATTGCTCCTGGGCTTAATCTCTGCTCTCATTCTTCTTTTATTATATTCACCATTAATACTAAATCCTGCGGGCACATTGCTCAATGGTGGTGAGGATGGATTTAAAAATTATTACGTTTATCTGTATCACATTCTGCATGATTCAGGTTATGTAGAGTTCGAAGGTATGAATTACCCCTATGGAGAATTCATATTATACACCGACTCACAGCCCATCTTGAGCACATTACTCAAATTTCTGAATGCTAATCAGGATGAGTCTTTGGCAACAATGCATATACTCATCTGGTTGAGCATATTCTTATTGCCAATATTCAGTTTTTTATTGTTCAGAACCTTTGGAATTAATGCTTGGGTAGCACTACTTTTTGCTTTAGCAGCGCTCATGCTCAACCCACAGATATATAGATTGGGAGGGCATTATGGATTAGCGTATGCATGTTTCATTCCGGCTATTTGGTATTTTCTACAATGCTTCCTGCAACAAAATCGAACGAAATATTTGATTTATATCCTTGTCTCAATGCTGATGAGCATTTTTCTCCATGTGTATCTCGGATTAATTTGTGCAGCATTAGTGATTACCTGGACCTTGATAAGTGCCTTCATTCAAAAAGACTGGAGGTTAGTCTTTAAACCGATTTTTATAGCATTCATCCCAATTTTGTTCGTTTTCGGTTTAACGAAATCACTAGATAACCACCCTGAAAGAAGCAGCAGACCTTATGGTGTTTTCGAATATAACTCCAATCCGGCATCTCTATTTTTACCACACCATGGTCCAATAGCTTCTTATTTAAAGGACAAAACAGGAATTCAGAATGAGAAATGGGAAGGATGGGCATACCCGGGATTGGCAGTCTGGTTATTTATTGCAGTTTTTGCAATTGCTTTTCTAAAGAACAAGAAACGGCAATTAAGATCTCAGGAAATCGGAATTTTCGTTTTTGTTCTCTTTTTTGTCATATTGTCCATGGCTTTACCTTTTCGAAGTATTGGACAAGAATTGCTCAATCTATTCCCGCCACTTCGACAGTTCAGGTCCCTCGGACGTTTTGCATGGCTGTCATTTTATGCCCTTTTGATTATTTCGGCCATCTCCGCTTCCGATTTCTGGAAAAAATCAAATTCCTATAGAGCCTTAATTGTTGTTGCTGTATTTAGCATGTGTATTGAAGGACTTTGGCAACAATTGGCTTTGCGTAGAATTTTGAACACACCAATAGAGCTTTTGAGTTACAATGAATCTTTACCTGAAATGAATGATTATCAGGCTATGCTTCCTTTACCCTTTTTTCATACCGGCTCAGACAATACCTCAATTTCTGGAAATGCGGATCACAACGCCATGTGCATGGCCATTTCCTTAAAAACTGGAATTCGGCTCATGGCTGCGGACGAATCCCGCTTATCATGGATTGAAGCCAGAGAATTGGCTCGTATTTTTAGTTCAGAACCAGGAAGCGAAAAGCCAGTTCTTCAACTATTGAATAAAACTCCTTTGCTTTTATTTAGTAAGGCTGATATTAATCCAAAGGAAGAGAGAATTTGGGAAATGGCGAATGTTCTTGAACAAAACGCTTTTAGAAGTCTCGATCCTCTGAATTTGATAAATGATCCTGGAATTCAATGGAATGATCTAGCAGACTGCAGTTTGAAATTACCATTGTGGCCTCAACTGGCCGTTTCCGATTCAAGTCTTTTTTGGTTTTTTAACGATTTTGAAAACAGTCCTTCGCAAACCCCTGTAATGAGTGGCAAAGGAGCTTTTTCTGAACCTCGATATCTTCATAAGAAAATGGCTAATTTCGAGCCTTATACATTTGCCTCAAACATCCGCTATGAGTTGAGTTTCTGGGTTTGGACAGGGGAGGAGGATCGCATTAGTGAGATGATTGTAATTGAGGAATACGACGCACAATCGAACTATAAGAAATGGCGTTATGTTTCGGCATTGAATGCATCTTTAGAAATGCTTGGAGACTGGAATATGGCGAAAATAGAGTTTGATGTTGCCCGCCCTGAATCGCGCGTTTCTGTGCTGCTTCGTGGATCAGTCGCTGATAAAAGATTTTGCCTTATTGACCAGCTTTTAATACGCGATTTGCGCTGCAATGTAAGTGCAATTGATAGTTCACAAAATAGAGTATATTTAAACAACCAATGGTATCCAATTAAGCCGGATTAAAATGGAAAAGACACGAAATTTTTACGCTGTAATATTGTCTGGACTGGTACTAGTAGTAACAGTCGTAGCCCTGTTAGGTATTTGGGAAATTATTGCCTGGGAAGAGTTTAAAAAATACTTCAATAAGGCATTGTTGTCTTTGTTGATTATATTCATTTCGAGTGCGGTGATTCTTTTCATTTTCAGCACCTTGTACAAGGCGGAAATTCGTCCACCTGCGCCCCCTAAAATGGATTGATTGGAGTTAATGCTTGGCAGAAGCAACTTGCATTTCTTAGATTAACGGTTTAGTTCGCTTTGCTTGATGGGGGGTGGCTTTGCGCTGAAAATCGACACCAAAATCCTTAGATGTCTAAATTACTCAGTCATACTCTTAGATTAACGGTTTAGTTCGCTTTGCTTGATGGGATGTGGCTTTGTGCTGGAAATAGACACCAAAATCCTTGGATGTCTAAATTACTAAGTCATACTCTTAGATTAACGGTTTAGTTCGCTTTGCTTTATGGGATGTGGCTTTGCGCTTAAAATAGACACCAAAATCCTTGGATGTCTAAATTACTAAGTCATACTCTTAGATTAACGGTTTAGTTCGCTTTGCTTTATGGGATGTGGCTTTGCGCTGGAATCCGAATCAAATGGAATGTCTACTTGAATTCAACACATTTGGCCCTCTGATCAACGTTTTAATTCGATTTGATCGCTCAGGATAGGCCTATCTCTAATTCATATCAAAACACTGAGTTCAGCGGTCAGAAACGCATCTACTTTCTCAACTGTTGAGCTCTTATTTTATGTGCATGTAATCTTCTGAGAGTGCCTTCCAATAATGGAAAGCGAATTAAACCGTTAATCATAAAGTATCATTTTCGCTAATAATCGTAAACCAAAAAAACCATCCTATTTCTGCAGAATCGTCCTCTCTATCCATAACTGCTATACCACGTTCAAAATGTAAACTTAAGCATCAAAACCTCCGAAATATCCCAACCAGCAAGTCAAAAGGAATTAAACCGTTAATCATAAGTTGTAATCCGTTGTAATCGGTGAAATTATAATCATCACTCCACACAACACCTCAAATCAGTCCAGAATTGCATCAT
>JBDNHP010000371.1:0-7732 GCA_041688765.1 Flavobacteriales bacterium | reverse complement strand
CGCGGCTGCTGGCACGGAGTTAGCCGGTGCTTATTCATACGATACCGTCAGCCCCCAACACGTTGGGGGGTTTCTTCTCGTATAAAAGCAGTTTACAACCCATAGGGCAGTCATCCTGCACGCGGCATGGCTGGGTCAGACTTGCGTCCATTGCCCAATATTCCTCACTGCTGCCTCCCGTAGGAGTCTGGTCCGTGTCTCAGTACCAGTGTGGGGGGTCATCCTCTCAGAACCCCTACCGATCGTAGCCTTGGTGAGCCGTTACCTCACCAACTAGCTAATCGGACGCATGCTCATCTCTTACCGAAATTCTTTAATCATCAAACCAGGCGATCCAATGATATTATGGGGTATTAATCCAGATTTCTCTGGGCTATCCCCCTGTAAGAGGCAGATTACATACGTGTTACGCACCCGTTCGCCGGTCGTCAGCGGGAAAGCAAGCTTTCCCCTGTTACCCCTCGACTTGCATGTGTTAGGCCTGCCGCTAGCGTTCATCCTGAGCCAGGATCAAACTCTCCATTGTAGGTAAAAGTTTAATCTTATTTGGCTTCGATTGACGTTTTTAGCTGTTGCATTCTTTCAAAGAACTTTTTCATTTTCTAAACGATACCCTTTCGGACATCTTCCGCTAACACTCATTCGCGTTTTACGGATTGCAAAGGTAAGATGTTTTTTCTTTCATCCGCAAGTGTTTGTTAAAAAAAATTTTAACTCCTTCTTGACTTACCATTTCAATGCCTTAGAGAACGTCGCCTTGACTGTCAAAGCGGGTGCAAAGATACACCTACTTCCTTCCCATCCAAATGTTTTTGCAAAAAAAATTGAAAGTATTTTCTAATGCGCTGATATACCGTACTATCAAACCCCAACTTTCCCTATAGAAACTACCTTTCCGCTCACTTTTCCCGCCCAATCTAGGCTTATGTCTCCTATCATTTTGCCCATTTCCCAGCTTTCTAACTGAGCTTTGTAACCAGGGAAGGCCATAGTCAACATCTCCGTCTGTACTGATCCCAAAGCCAGACAGTTAACACTGATTTCATCTATACTTAACTCCTCTGCCATACATTCCGACAAAATCGCTAAAGCCCCTTTGCTACTGCTATATACAGACAGCCCAGCGAATTTCGAACTGCCCTGAACTCCCCCAATGCTTCCAATATTCAAAATATGCTTCAATTTCCCCTTTTCAAGGTTGGAAAGCATGGCTTGACTGAAAAAATAAACGGATTTATAGTTCACATCAACACATAAATCAAAATCTTGCTCATCCATTTCACGAAACGGCTTGCTAACTAATGCCCCAGCATTGTTAATTAGCACATCCAATTCGCCTAACCAATGTGTCGATATCCATTCCTGAATCCTGATATATGATCCCCTGTTTGTTAAATCAGCAGCTATTGAATGGATATGTCCCTTGCCGGATTCACATAATGACTCAAGCATTTCCTCATCGCGGCTGATGGCCAATACGTCACAATTACGCTCTAAAGTCAGGTATAAACTCAATGCCCTCCCTATTCCCCGACTCGCTCCTGTAACTATTATCTTGTGTCTCATTTATACCTTATTAATATAGCACATTCATTTATATTCCTCTGAAAGTATTTTAACGTCAGCTATCAAACGGTCAATTTCCGTTTGACGGGTGCCATCATAAAAACCTCGCAAGCGTCTTTCCTTATCCACTAAAACGAAGTTCTCTGTGTGCACAAAATCCTGTAACCCGCCATCGCCTTCTGTTAAAACCGCAAAATAGGACTTCCGAGCCAAACGATAAATCTCCGGTTTAGGACCGGTGAGAAACCACCAACGCCTGTGGTCGGCTTCGTATCGCTCCGCATATTCAAACAATACCGAAACACTGTCGGCTTCCGGTGTAACGGAATGACTGAGTATCATAAAATCTTCTTCGTCTTTCAAGGCCTCCTGAACCTTATACATATTGCCACTCATTACAGGACAAATTGTAGGACATTGAGTGAAGAAGAAATCGGCTACATAATACTTACCATCAAGATCCTTTTGGGTTATGTTGTTGCCCAATTGATTGGTAAGTGAAAAATCTGCGACGATGTGGCCTTCACTTTTGTTTTGGAGCTCCTCATCTACTAATCTTGGATTGATTTCTGAGGGATGGAAAACAGGGAGTGTTTCCTTTCTTGAAGTGAAAATGTAATAAGCAATACTTATTCCAACCGCTAGAATCACTAAAAATGCAGAAATACTTCGCATACTTTTTCAATATAAATTCAATTTCGTTCGATGCTTATTTTCAAATACGATTAAATCGCCATCTGTATTTCACTGACGCTGATAAACGCATTCACCCATAATATAAGCGGCCATGCAATTTACTTGGAGTAAAGCTGATTCCGGAGCTTCGAGCAAATCTAGATCAAAGATTACAAAATCAGCGCTCTTACCTTGCTCCAAACTGCCGCGATCATTCTCATCAAATCCTGCAAGTGCCGCCCAAATAGTCATGCCACGTAAAGCTTCATCTCGATTAAGTGCATTTTCCATTTGAAATCCTGTTTCGGGCATTCCTTTGGAATCTTTGCGAAACACAGCAGAGTAAAAGGTTTTTCGAGGGTCTATATCCTCTACCGGAAAATCGGTCCCAAGGGGGATCCATCCCAGTTGATCTTTCAATTGTTTAAAAGCATAAGCATGACGAATACGTTCAGATCCTAATCGTTCTACTGCCCAATACATATCAGAAGTTGCATGAGTTGGTTGTACAGAAGGAATAATAGTAAACAATCCAAATTTTTCAATATCAACCGGATTCACTACTTGAGCATGTTCTATTCTCCATCTCCTATCGTTCACTCCCCCGAGTGTTTCACCGTAAATGTCGAGCATCATTCGGTTTGCAGAATCTCCAATGCAATGGGTATTCATCTGAAAGCCACTTTCGAAGCACCTTTTGGCCATTTCTTTGAAGTAAGAAGGCTCATCCAACAAAAGACCATGATAATTGCCCTCTGCATCGGAATATGGCTCGAGCAAGCATGCCCCACGTGAACCTAAGGCACCATCAGCAAAAAACTTAAATGAGGTTACTGAAAGTCGATCTGTGCGGAAAGGTCCACGATCAAAGTAGTATGCAATATTCTCTTCATTATCGGTGAGCATAGCATTCACCTTCATTTTCAAACTGCCCTCTGTATGCATGTTTTCGAGCAATTCTACATCCGATTTGGTCAAACCAGCATCCACTAAAGATGTGATGCCGAAAGCGAACAAATTTTGCTGGGCAACTAATATGGCGCTGCGTTTGAAATTCTCATTTTCTTGAGGAAGTAAATTTGAAAGCAGATCCATTGCTTTGTCGATGATTATTCCGGTTATGACTCCATCCTGTTTCTCGATATCGCCTCCTTTAACAATAGTTGCAGCGGTGATTCCGGCGAGTTCGATGGCTTTCTGATTAATTAAAGCGGCATGGCCATCTATGCGTGTGATGTATACCGGAAGGTCTGGAAAAGCTTCATCCAAGGCTGATTTATTAGGGAAATCTTTGACTTCCCAATCATTTTGATCCCATCCCCGACCAACTATCCAATCTCCCGGTTTTTCAGCTTGGTGTTTTTTGAGTCGATCGATTACCTCATCAAAAGACTTAGTGCCATAAAGACTCACTTGCGATAAACCGAGTGCGTATCCCAGAAAATGACAATGTGCATCAATCAATCCCGGATATACAGGTTTCTTCATAGCATCGATGTCTTTATCAGCCTTGTATTTATTGAGGATTTGTCTTTCCGGACCAAGCTCAATGATTTTGCCATCTCGAATTGCCATGGCTTCATATATTGTTCCATTTGCATCCATCGAATATATCCGCGCATTATGAACGATAATATCTGCTTCTTCCATTTGATAAGTGCATGAATTATTAAATGTAATTATTGCCAGAAGGACTATACTAAATGAGATTACTTTTTTCATTTCAAGGCTTTTTATAAAGTTGTGTTGTATTGGCTTGTGCAGTTGGCATAACAACAATATCATTCAAACAAACATGAGCTGGCCGGCTCAATGCAAACCAAGCAATTTCGGCAATATCATCCGCAAGTAAAGGTTTATAATCCTGGTACATGGATTTAGCTTTTTCAGCATCACCATTAAATCTGACTAGACTGAATTCGGTTTCGGCAGCCCCTGGGCAAATTTGGGTGACTCGAATTCCAAATGGTAATAAATCGATCCTCATCGATTTGGAAAGTGCATCCACCGCAAACTTTGTTGCGCAGTAAACATTTCCTCCCGGATATGCTTCCTTTCCGGCAACAGAGCCAAGATTAATTACATGTCCATTTTGTCTGTCACACATACCCGGAAGTATAGCCTTACTCACATATAACAGTCCTTTTATATTGGTATCGATCATTCGTTCCCAATCATCGGTTTCTCCATTTTGAATGGGACCTCTTCCGGCGGCCAATCCTGCATTATTGACTAATACATCTATTTTTGACCAGTTTTCAGGCAAAGATGAAATTGCAGCTTTCACTTCTTCTTCATTTCTGACATCAAATTGGAGGACAAAACATCTTTCTGACACGGAATTCAATTCCGATTGCAGCAATTTGAGGCGGTCTAATCTTCGTCCGGTAATGAACACCTTGTAACTATTGGAAGCTAATTTCCTCGCAATGGCCTCGCCAAATCCAGAACTTGCTCCGGTAATGAATGCTATTTTCTTTTCCATGAGGGCTTGAAATTACGAATTAGAATTGCTGTATAGGGTAACTTTCATTTAACAGTTATCAAAGCGGATGGTTGTAAATTGCGGTGCAATTATTACTTTTATGAAAATCAGACTTATTCTTGCCGCCTTATTAATAGGTGGTACGCTTCAGGCGCAATCGATCTATCAAATTCAAGGACAAGCTGCCGCCTCGCCATACCTAGGGCAAGCAGTAAGCACTAGGGGAATTGTAACCGGAGTGCATGCCGCGGGATATTTTATTCAGGAAGAAAGTCTGGAGTGGTCGGGAATTTACGTATTCGATTCAGTAAACACCCCGGATGTAGGCGATGAAATTGAATTAACGGCAACTGTTGAGGAGTATTTCGAATTTACAGAGTTGAAAACAGTAACTGCATATACAGTGCTTTCATCAGGCAATGAATTGCCTGCTCCTATCCTTCTTAGCACTAATGAAGTTATTGATGAGGCTTATGAAAGTGTTTTAGTGCGCGTACAAAATGCTATTTGCACCAATAATAATTTGGGATTTGGAGAGTATCAAGTAAACGACGGAACTGGCGCATGTATGGGCGATGATTTGCTCTTTCCGCATACACTGGATAATGGTATTACCTATAATCTAACGGGCCCCTTGTATTACTAATTCAGTAATTTCAAAATTGAACCACGCAACCCGGCTGATGTTGAAATTGCTCTCCCATTGTATTTCACTGAGAAGCCGATAGAATCTAATTTGAATACGACTTCACTTACTATTGGCTGGCAAACCAACATCCCGTCGAATTCATTTATTCAATATGGACTCACTTCTGATTTCGAATTGGGTAATGTGTCGGATATGACAATGGTAACGGATCATGAATTGGAGCTTAGTGGATTCACACCGGGTACGGTTTATTACCTCCATGTTTGGAGTGAGGATAGCCCCGAGATTACTCCTACTTTTCACATGGCTGTGGCTACAGTTTCAGAGAGCAGCGGAGCAATTGAAGTGTACTTCAATCATATTACAGATCCAAGTGTAGCAACAGAAAGCGAGGCCGTTTGGACCTTGAATATTACGGATACCATTATCAGCTATATCAATGGCGCGGAGCAAAGTTTGGATATTACGATGTATGATTTATTGGGCGCTCCACAATCTATTTTTGACGCGATTAACGCGCGTTATGAGGCAGGTGTTCAGGTGAGATATATTACAGATAACGAACCGGTGAATGTAGAACTCGATTGGTTGAATGCGAACATTCCTCTATTGCGTGGAAACGAAACAGGAATCATGCACGATAAATTCATCATTATCGATGCCGATGATGTGGGTAATTCCTGGGTGATGACCGGATCGTTCAATCAAACCTTTGCCAATTTGGGTTGGGATTATAATAACCTCATCTGTATTCAGGACCAAAGTTTAGCGAGAAGTTTTAGGGTTGAGTTCAACGAAATGTGGGGAAGTGATGCCGCGATGTTCGATGAATTGAACGCCAAATTCAGTTCTGAAAAAACGAATAATACTCCTCATCATTTCATTATAGATGGAATTAATACAGAATTGTATTTCAGTCCGAGTGATGGCACCAGTGAGCATATTGTTGAAGCTATTGATGCAGCCGAAAACGAAATTGCGTTTGCTGTAATGGCCTTTACGGAAAATAGCATCGGAACAGCCACCGGCAATGCATACAGCAGCGGACTTGATGTTACAGGCATTATCGATTATGTGGAATTCAATGGTTCGGAATATCCGTATTTACAAGGTTTGGAAATTGATGTGATGGATTATGTGAATGAAAATGGAACCCAATGGCCTGATGGGCCAACCCTGCATCATAAATACGCGATATTGGATTATGCAGAAGGCAGAGACAGTCCTGTTTTAATAACCGGTTCGCATAACTGGACGGCATCAGCGAACTCGATAAATGACGAGAACACATTGATGATTCACGATCACCGATTAGCCAATATTTACTATCAGGAATATATGGCTAGAAGGCAGGGATTGGAAGATGTGATTATTGATAATGTACATGAAAGTGGTTCATCTGTTGTAAATGTCTATCCAAATCCATGTGTAAATGAATGTCGATTAGATATCAGCGGAAATATTTTAGTGTACAATCAGCAAGGAATTTTGGTGAAAGCTGTTGCCAATTATCGCAGCAATACAGACCTAAATCTGGAAGATTTGTCAGCAGGTTATTATTTGTTGATAGTGCAGGATAGAGAGGGTTTACAACTCCCTGCCCTGCCGATTATTGTGCAATGAGCTATGAATGAGAAGGATTATCAAGCTTCATCCTGATTTTCTCTTCCACCAATATCATCATTGTCGGCTTGCTTTTGATCGCCGTATTTAAATTCTATTCTCGTTCCTTTAAATAATTTATATCCCTGGTATCGGCATTCCAATCCACCATTATGAAGGGTATGCTTGGAATTGGGTTTGAGTCCCAAAACTTTTAATGCAGGCAGGTTTCCGCTGAGTACCCAAGCATCAAAACCTGACCAATGATGTTTCAATCTTGTTCCAATTGCATCATAGAATTCACGTGCTTCATCCAATGGCAGTCGCTCTCCATAAGGCGGGTTGAGAATTAACCAGCCGTCTTGTAATTGCGGGATAAGTCGGAAAAAATCCGCCACTTCTAATCGAACAAAATCCGAAAAAGGGAATTCTTCGAGATTTTCTTTGGCCTTTTTTAGTTGTTGACGATCGATATCGTAACCATAAACCTTGAATTCCGGTTCATGTGCTTTCTTCTCTAACTCATGCACAATTTCCGTAAAGAGTTTTTTAGGGAAATTCTTCCAATTCATGAACGTAAATTCTTCCCGCGACCATTGAGGATAAACGTCACAAGCTATAAGCAAAGCTTCCGATAAAATGGTACCGGAACCGCACATTGCATCATAGAGAGGAGCCTGTCCTTTCCAACCAGAAAGCAAGATCATTCCTGCCGCCAAAACCTCATTTAGCGGGGCTTCTCCACCACCTTGGCG
>JBDNHP010000370.1:0-4286 GCA_041688765.1 Flavobacteriales bacterium | reverse complement strand
TTTTTATAGGTATCGGTTCAGCATTTTTGTTGGGCATAAAAACGAGACTAACTTTTTTGCCATCTGCATCTGTACTGAAAAAAACAGGATTATCAGCAGATTCAGTCGGTACATCGAAATCCTTTTGATCAGTATCAACACCAATAGCTTTTAAACGATCGTAAATGGCCTGCCTCACACCAGGATCTACCACTTCTTCAATAAGTTTCTTCTTCTTCCTGCTTTCAAGTGCAACACGATTATGCAAATACTGAGTTCCATCCTTTTGAGTGTACAATCCATAATACGTGTCTTTATGCAATTGATCTCTGCTTGCTATGCCTGAGCCATACCATTGTTTGTCATTTTTGATGATTAATTTGCCATTCGTTTTATCAAATAATTTGCGTCTCCAATTTGAAATCACACGCCTGCGATTTTTATGCGAAACTAATATGGAATCAATCATTCTTCTACAATCAGAGTGAAAGGAATTCCATGGCAGCTCAATATCAATATCAGCAACTTCTGCACCCTGCCCAGATAATTTACTTATTTCTTGCAAAAGTGAAGTACTTGAAAAAGCTATAGTAATTGCGTCAACCGCATGGTGTCTATGATCGAGCCTTGACTTTTCAGGATAAAAAAATTGCTTTCGAACCATTCCCCAAGCAACCTTACCTTTCTTCGCTAAATCATCTTCGATTTTCTTCCGTAGCTTAAAATCCTTTACCCAAGCTGTTAAAGTGTCTTCAATTATTTGATCTTTTTCATCAAAAGCAGCACAACATCTACCGGGTTTATATTCATCAAGCAATAATTGCCTTGGGTTTAATATATCATTCAAACCCCATGAACGGCGAAGTATTGCAGTTAATCCACCTTGAGTAATACTTGTTTTGGCATAAGCATTTAAAAGTTGACTGCACTCTCTACTAATATACCGGGTATCATTTATTTGTCGCTCAATAAAATCTTCAAGATCCTTTCTTGTTGGATCTACAAATCGCTTTGCTTTAATGTAGGGCATCAATTTGAAGGCACGATCTTTCATTGCTTCCCATTGCCCAGTTTTCCCAAATGCCTCGAATGGAGTACGGTTACCCTTTTCTTGATTCAATTCTAATTTACAAAGGGTTTTGTTTGCTAAACTGTCATCTAGTGAAATACTGTATGGAATAATATGCTCTACTTGGTATTTATTGGTCTCAAATAATTCATATAATCCTATAGTTTCACCGGAATATGGACAAGTTCTATTACATTCTCTCCAAAGCTTCATTTTCAGCAAATTAGCACCAGAAGGTTTAAGATTATTCTCATTCAATAGGGCTCGACATTCATCATTTTCACGTTCATTCTTATATATCTGAATCTGTTCCTTTTCACGCAATTTTTTACTTTTTTTAAGATCACGTGCCATTTCAATTTTGATCTCATCTATTTCCCCATAATGCTTTATAATATCTTCCACCAAGGCTTTAACTTCGAACAAAACGGACTGAACAATCGGATTTTTTATTTTCAAAATGGCAGCACCAACTTCTTGTCTTTTAACTATTCCGCCACGCTGACGATAATCACTTGCATGGTAAAGCTTACGTAATCGATTCATTGGGGCTTTAAATTCAGAACTGAGAATAAATTTGACTTTATCTAAAGCTAATTCATTCTTATCGGTATAAGCCACAGACAGAACATTATCTTCAATAATTGTGCGTTGTTCTGGAGCTATCGATTCCCATTTACTACCAAAAACATTTCTGACTCCCCCAAGTATAACAGCATCACTTAAAGTATGTCCCTGGATAGTATAAGGTAGAATATTTAAAATTGCTTTGTGACTCAAACTCGCAAAATCATTCGAAAATCTAGATTTAACCAATTTCTTGGCTTCTTCCGGTTCAATTCCAAAATCGCTATATAGTTTACTTTGCAACCATTCAGGATTGCGAGCCTCACGCTTGAGCTTCCAAATTTGCTCAAACCTTGGTAATATATCAAAAACATCTTTAACAGACTGGTTCGACAATTGAGAAATGATCTGTTTACGTTCAATTTTGCCCAGAGCATCGGAAATTAAACTTATAGTTTTGCATTGCGGAATTTTAACATCATCATCAAAGTTGAGCTTTATGTTAGAATCACCTTTAACGATTTTCTTTCGAATTACATCAAACTTTTTAGGAGGTCCGTGCGAAATGAAAAGTTCTATAATTCTGCTTCTTTCATCAAAATTTAAATCCCGCTCAGCACTTTTAATATTATTTATGAAGCTGAACATCCTGTACAATTCAAAAATTGGCGCACTATCAGCAATTCTATCTTTACTCGGTTCAAGAGAACATTTGCCTCGCAAATGCGCTTGACTTCTAAGTGGCCTTTGAAAAAACAACACGCCTATTACTGGATCACCTAGATTTGTCTTTAAATCTCCAGTTAATACATTTGGATAGTGCGAAGCTTGTTTTGACCAAATAAGCTCAAATTCATCCAAGTACATTTTTCTTGTTGTATATCTATTGCGGATTCGCTGTATATGAGGATTTAACTTAGAAAGGTATGAGCCCAATGTACTGCCTCCAATACCGGCAATAGTCTCTTCGATTCCAATTTTACCTGATTCCACCTCTCCGGTATTCAAATCACTTTTTTCATCAAGTGGAGACTGGAGATTTTCTTTATATCCGCGTCTTTGGGAAAATTGATAAAAAATTCTACCTAATTCAAGCAAAGATAATTTATGTCCTTCAGCAGCTTTGGCCCTGAGCTCATAGGGGTTCATCCTAAAAAAATAGAGCAATTCTTCTTCAAGCACAAGTTGCTGAACATCAGAAAGGAAATGCGCCGATTGAGGAAACATCCCTAAAGGCATAAGCACTTGTACCAACTTTTGCTTACGAAGGGATTTTCTAAAATATAATCGTCGCCTCTGTCGAGCTAATCTTCGATCTTCGTTTTTTGAAACTTCTCTGCCTTTTTCTCTATTAACACCTTCCGGAAATACCCTAGAACCGGCATCAATTAATTTATTTTCAACTTTATTTATCAGAGCCCAACCAATTGAATTAGTCCCTAGATCGAGGCCAAGTACTTTACCCATAATTATGTAATAAAATTTAAAGTTTAACGCTTAATCAAGCGACAATTTAAAAAATAAATCAGAACTTTTAGAAATTTGCAAAAAAGTTTCTATATTAGTGCCATAATTCGTTATCTATTCACAACAAGGCTATATGCCGAAGGTGATAAACCTGTTAGCCCCACTCGCGGTGGGGCTGTTTTTTGTTCCAAAATTTGGTAGTCAACGAATCGGTATTCCTATTAATACAAACAAACCACTCATTTTCTAAAATATCCATTTTCTTACAATCTAAGGTTATTTCAGAATAAAATAAAAGGAAACAGAATAACATGTCGCACATCGTCCCAAAATTCCATGAACATGAAATAAAAGCAGACTTTCCTCATTTATGACAAATGATCACTCCAAATCCTGGTGCATGCAATTTTTTAAGCTCTTTTTTCTTGAATCCCGCTGCATGTGTAATTGCATCAACTTCCATTTTGGAGTGCGTTTTTCCACCTGCCTGGTGAAGTAAATTAAGAGCCATGTAAGATGTGGTAGCTTTTGAAAGTTGGGAGCTACCTCCTATGCCTTTGATTTGGTCGAGAATCGCATAAATCCCTCCCGGATTGAAGAGCCTTGAATACTTTTTTGGCCAAGATTTCATTTTCGGATGGATTCAAATCCATGAATGATGTTAAAGCCCAAAATAACATCAATTCCTGATAGAATTTCGTCCTTCATAAAGTCGGCCGTCAGGTAGGAAACTTGATCACTGACTTTATAGGCTGCAATACATTCATCGGCATACTTTTTTACCGGTGCTAAGTCAACCACTATACCTTTTAATCCTGGATTTCTTCTGCAAAGCTCAATACTGTATAAGCCATGTGATCCGCCAAGATCGAGCATTTTGCTGGCCGACTTAGGGATTGTAATTTTTGACGCAACTTCTTTAAAGTTAGTTTTGGAAATATCGATCATTGCGCGAGAAAACAACTCCCATTCCCACTCCCACATTTCCTCGAGCATATTGGAACTTGCCCGTCTTCCCAAACGAATAGTTTCATCCAATTGAAGATATCCCTTGTACAAGTAGTCACAAAATAAAATAAAATGCTTGTCCGTAATATTACCAATAAAAGCTGATCCGGCAATTGCGGCCCTACTAAAAAGCTGACCAGACATATATCTACGATTGGCTTTATAGCTGAATTCATCCAAATAGCTTTGCAAATAC
>JBDNHP010000369.1:0-7169 GCA_041688765.1 Flavobacteriales bacterium | reverse complement strand
CTGTATATTTCGGCTATGGAATTTATCTCGCTTTTGTTTTAAAAGATTATGGATTGCTGCCTTTCCATATAATGTTGGTCATTGGTTATGGATATATCAGCCTTTATTCGCTTCTTCATTCCAAAGTCAAATAAGTCCATTCAACTAACCGGACTTCTTTCCGCATTTATTTCATTGCTAGTTTATGTCTATTTATTTAATTTTCATCACCGTGATGATTTTTATGTTTTTATAGCCTCTATACTTATCCTTATTCCCACCCAATTTTATCTGATCAACAGCTTAAAGTCAGTGGTAAAATGGAAAATTATGCTCTTGTTTATTTTGTTGAGATTGCCTGCATTTACAGAACTACCCGTTCTTTCTGATGATCATTTTCGCTTCACATGGGATGCCGCTTTGGTAATGAATGGAGAAGATCCTTATGCGTCTAAACCTCAATCTGTTTCACTTAGTATTTCTGAACAAATTGATCCAGATTCTACCTTAATCAAAGGAATGAATTCGGCGCAGTATTATTCGGTTTATCCGCCCTTACAGCAGCTTTTTTTTATTCCTGGAATTTTTGGTAATTCTTTATTGAACACTGGTTTTTATTACAGATTGATGTTTCTAATAGCAGAAATTATATGTCTCTTATTGTTTTTTCAGGTAATAAATTATTTTAATGAGTGGAAGCAAAAATACCTGCTCTATGCTTTCAGTCCACTGGTAATTGTGGAAGGTATCGGAAATTTGCATTTTGAAATATTTGTTGTACTATTTATGTTGATAGCCCTCTATTTGTTCTTGATAAATAAATGGATGGGATCAGCGATAATGCTAGGTTTAAGCGCCGGATTGAAATTAATCCCACTCATTTATTTACCACTTTCGCTCCAACCATTGTCTTGGAAATCAATAAGGTATGTTTTACTTGTTTTTATTGTTTTCGTAATTACTTTTTTACCCATTTATTGGACTGGAAATGTTTTGAATTTCAGAGAAAGTATAAATCTATATTCGGGCAGTTTCGAATTTAATGCATCCATCTATTACCTTATTCGTTATTTCTGGGAAATGCAAGTGGGGTATAATCCAATTAAAGAGTTGGGGCCTATTATGCAAGCTTTAACTTTTGTATTTATCATTGCCGTCGCCTTGTTCAAGAAGAAAGATAATATTCGGGATTTTGTAAGCTCAGCTTTACTCGTTTTAAGTGTATATCTTCTACTATCAACTACTGTTCATCCTTGGTATGTAATTCCACTGTTGGCGCTATCTGTTTTTACTGGATTTATATTCCCAGTAGTTTGGTCATTCAGCATCTTTCTGAGCTATTCACACTACCATTTGGGTGGATTTGAAGAAAATTATATACTCATTGCAGTGGAGTATGTTTTGCTAGGATTAGCTATGTTGTACGACTTTCGATTTCGGTCTGTAAAGTAACTTCACAAAAGCTGTCAGAGGTTTTCAATCTCAAAAATATCAAAGGCATATACAAATCACATTTCTAAGCAAAATTCCCACACTTCGTTCTCTTTCATGCTCTGATATTAAATGGCACGCAGATAATCGCAGATCTGATCCGATTAAAAATGTTGATAGATTGCAGACCAATCAACTATCTCCAATCTAATCCGTTTAAAGATGATAATCGAAAGTGGAACGATCAAATTATCTCCAATCTAATCCGCGCAAATCTGCCAAATCTGTTACATCTGCGTTCTATGATGCCCAGCTTTAGAATGGCACGCAAATCCGCCAAATCTGCATCATCTGCGTTCTATTATTCTGGATTTAGAAGTTTCAAATTTTGAATGGAAGTCCAATTTTTTATTCAGATTTAATCAAAAAATGCGGAGGAATTATTCTCGGTATTTTTTTGTAGAATAATTTTAGCACATTTTAAATTTAACATTAAAAATTTGCATTTCTAAAATATGTGATTTATGTTTACCCTAACGAAAGCACCATAACTATGCTTTTTTTCCGCCCTTTGCTATTGCAAAATTTGCCTCCGGGACTTAACAAAGAGCCTCTCAACCTTAATGTTGGTTTGTTCTCTATTATTCTTTTCTTCCCTTTCTTCTCTTCTTTTTTGCGCTCTTGCCCTCATTCTCGCTCGCATTCTCACTCTGCTCCGGGGGCTGAAATACTATAAATCAATAAGATACAGGTTATCACGAAGGCGCTTACCTCATATTAAGCGAATGAGTTTGTTGAGTTTCAGCTTTTCGATGTTTCGGATCAGCAATGGGAGTTAATTCAGAAAATGTATGCGCTATACGAGAGACCAAGTAGCAGCTAAAATTGCATTATGGACGATCAGAATAATAGTGGTAGTAATGCTTTACCTGATATTCAGGTAGGGTATGCTGTCGCTCCAATATTCATTAAACTCACTAAAATCATCGGTCCTAACATTGATATTAGGATTGAGGATTTGTTTATGGAGTTTCAATCTAACTACTACGCAGCTCGCAACAAACACTGCGCTCTACCCTAAAAAATCTTTCTTTTCACGCCAAACAAACATTTCATCCACCAAAGGTTTGGCAACCAAAATAAACTTCTATCTTAGAACAGGTAAACCTTATAAAAACTTCAAGCCTTAATTATTGAATTGGCTATATATTCAATAATTCAAATTGAAGATGGGAAAAAACGTCTTGAACCCAGGTATAATTTACACAATCAAGACTAGCGCCGATCCTTTCGGCTCGAAGGAATATTAACAAATCAATCATGACAAAGCTTTTCGCTTTCTGCTCTTTTCTTTTTATATATATCAATTCTTTCAGTCAGAATCTGGTTCCAAATCCGAGTTTTGAGGAATACGAGAATGGGTGTCCGGAGAATCAAAATGATATGCCCCTATATTGAGAAAGTTGGAGAGAATCACCAAATTATTTCAGCACTTGTGTTAATCCTATTGACTTTGCCGACTCTTTAGGTTGGGCGCCTACCAATGCTTTCGGCTATCAGATTCCTGCTGATGGCGAATCTTATGTCGGACTTGTGGTATTCAATAACTTGTTTTCGGGTGACTTAACTTATAGAGAAATTATTGGGACACAACTGTTGAGTCCACTTCAAGTAGATTCTACATACAAAATTTCTTTTCAAGTAAGCTTAACTTTGGATGGGTTTTATTATGAATTTCCATTTGCTTGTAATTTAATGGGGGTTTATTTTACCAATCAAAGCTATGACCATAATGAGAATCCAATTCCTATCCCAAATGCAGCCCATGTTTACTCAGAAGAAATAATCATAGACTCTTTAAATTGGGTAACAATTGAAGGATAATTCACTGCTGATCAAGCGTATACGCATCTTGGGTTTGGTGGATTTTTTGAGAATGAATATTTCGATTTCATTCAACTTTTTGGAGATGATAAATATAACGCTTATTACTATTTGGATAATATGATTGTGGAAAAGGTTCAGCGATTGCCGAATGCAGTGCAGGAGATTTTCTCATTCGCTGAAATTGTAGTTTATCCAAATCCAGCTGAGGGTCATATTTTCATAAGCGGCTTAAAACATAAAGTGGATTATTGGCTATTTAATAGTTTGGGTGAGCAAGTTATGCATTCAACAGTTAAACAAGCCTTTCAGAATAAATCAGGCTGCAATTAAAGTTTTATCGGACAGTAGTGAAATTTAATATAAAAATTTGTTTTTCAAAAAAACGCACATTTACTTTAACACATATAATTGAAAAAATAGCCCACGACTGTAATCGGGGGCTGGTAACAACCCGTTTTACTGCTAGAAAAGGAGGTACTTATGTAAAGCTTAAGTATGGAAATTCTCTGAAACTTGGTATAAGCTATACAATTCAGGGGGATGGGAAGCTTCAAAAATGAAGCGCACCCGGCCTCAGTGGGTGTTGTTTAACTAAATCGTTTAACATGACTCGATTAATCTTTCTATACCTATTTCTATTATTTTTTAGTTCAGTATCAGCGCAGAATCTAGTGCCTGATCCGGGATTTGAAATTACCAATGAAGGTTGCATTTACGATAATTTGCAATTACCTCTTGAATATTGGATTAATCCTACAGCTGGAAGCCCTGATTTATATACTGATTTTGATTGTGGCGGGTATTTGAGCGATGAATGGCTATTTACCTATGGATTTCCATATCCTTTTGAAGGAAATAATTATGTAGGAATGTTCATTGTAAGCTATGAACTGGATATTCAAGGGAGAGAATACATCACTACGCCATTAATCGCTTCGCTTGAAGCTGGCTCAACCCATGAGGTATCGTTTTTTTTAGCAAGAATGATTTTTGCAGAATATTTAACCGATAGATTCGGAGTTTACTTTTCTGAAGAAATCCCATGGAATACTGAAAGTTTCGAATTGCTTGAAGTCGAACCACAATTGGAAATATCAGGTGAATTTATGGATCCCCAATGGAATGAATGGCTTTTGGTTTCGTTCAATTATGTTGCAGAAGGAAATGAAAACTATCTTACCATAGGTAATTTTAGAGATGTACCACCCACACTGTACTTTGATTTGAATACCAATAACCCTCAAGGCGATGCCTACTATTTATTTGACATGGTTTCTGTTGAAGCGGTTGTAAGTGTTGAAGATGAGGCTAAAAATGATCTACACTTTATTATGCAAGGTTCCAGAGTAGTATTTCAAACTCAATTAGATTCTTTCATGCTATGTGATATACAAGGCCGATTAATTGCCGAAGGTTCAAATATGGCATCGGGTGAATTTATAGACTTGGCTAAATTTTCTTCTGGAATTTATGTGGTACAAACAATTCAAGGAAATAATAGAATAATAGAAAAGGTATGGATTGATTAATTCGGGTTCAAAGAATTAATCAAATGAAAATAAGATCAATATTTAAAACGTCACTCGGAATAGTTTTGAGTGCAGTTTTCTGCTTAGCGTTTTCGCCAACTAAAGCCCAGGATTGAAATCTTTTGGGCAATGGGCTTGTAAATGAAACAACTAATTATGTTGGAACCAACATCAATCAAGGGCTTTCATTTCGAACAAATAATACCTTGAGAATGCGATTGATGAAAAATTTTGCACCAACCATCAATGGCTTAGCTGCTCAAAATACAAATGGTTTCCTAGGACTTAGCACCAACACTGCTTTTTGGACCAATGTTGCCAATCCTCAATCTCCATTCAGTTTGCTTCATCTTAATACTGATGACATTGCTCAACAGATTGGGTATAGGTCATGGATGAATCCGGGTTTAACATTTACACATAATAAGGATCTTATGTATGTGGGTCCTTTGAGAAATGGAGCAACGGATTTAACTGATGCTGTAATTGTTTGGTCAGACAATTCAAGCGGAGAAATTGGGCCTGATAATCTCCGTTTTATTTTTAGTGCTGGTAATGGTTTAGGCGCAGTGGAAACCCCTGAAGGTCCTCAGGGACTTGAAACCGCTCGTATTACTCCTTGGGGATATATGGGAATTGGCAAGCGATGGAATAATGCTTTACAACCTCAAAGGAGGTTGGATGTAGATGAGAATGTTCCGCCTTCAGCAGCGCAATTTCGGGTTACTTATACACCAGCTTTGGTTTTTACTGATTTTCAAACTACTTCACAGGGTTATTTGTGTATTCGGCCAAACTCTCTGAGAGTGGGAATAAATTTGAATGGTGCAGATTTTCCAACTGAAGCATTGGATGTTAACTTGGGAACAGCTAGGTTGAGAAATATGCCAAATGAAACACCAAATGTATTGGTAACCGGGGTTGTTGAAGATGGACCTGGAGATTATGTTCTGAACTATCTTGAATTTACAGGTGATCCTGAAGATGTATTGGCTGGTGATGGAATCTGGGTAAACATTGATGACGCATCATGTGAGTGGAACGAAGTTAACAATGGAGGGAGCCTAGACCTTGTAATGGGATATACAACACCTAGCACAGCATGTGATACAGGAAGGGTCGGAATTGGATTAATAGACCCTGCCGCTAGACTGCATGTTATAAATTCACTCGATGTTTTGGGTGAAACAGTATTAGTAGAAGCGGAAGCAACAAATGATCCTAGTGTAGGGCATTATGGCATTCTAACACGTACAGAAGGCGGAGGAGATTATCAAGTTGCAATCGCGGGCTATGCAAAAGCAACAGCTACTTTGATTCCTCCTTCACATCCACTAATTGGCACAATGGGATCTGCAGATCCAAATGGCTTCTGTGCGCATAATGCTGTAGGGGTTTACGGCGAAATTTTAAATCCTCAGCAAACATGTGGATCGTCTGTTGCAGGATATTTCAATTCAAGCATAGTGGTTGGTGGGGCTACTATTAATATATCAGATGAGAGTGTTAAAACAGATGTAAATTCAATTTCTGGTGCATTAGATGGCATTCTTCAATTAGCACCTAAAAGCTATTATTTAAGTAATGAATTACTTCCGGGCGCTGCGTTTGATAATGATCTTGCTTTTGGTCTTATTGCTCAAGAAGCACAGCAGGTATTCCCTAATATTGTAAAAGAAGTGGCTAAACCTTTGATCAGAGATGACGAGGGTAATCTCGCTTCACAAGAAGGAGAATTGCTAGGAGTTGCTTATGAACAACTCATCCCTATCCTCATCTCTGCCATGCAAGAGCAACAAGCTCAAATTGAAGCACTCTCCGCCCAAGTATCTGCCTGTTGTGCTGTTGATGCGGGCAATCGCTCAGGCGCCCTGCTAGCCAACGATATCCTAATCGAACAATCTGCTAATCGCCTAGATCAAAACAACCCAAACCCTTTTAATTCCAATACCCGCATTGGATTTAATTTGGCTAAAGATTGCCGTGCTCGTGTTTGTATTTATAATGCATCCGGACAACTCATAGATTGTTTAATTGATGAATTTAGAAACTCCGGCGCGCATAGCATTGAATGGAATACTTCTGATACCGTATAGGTATCTGTAATATTCCAATTCCGTATTACTCCATTGGTCTATAACAGCTACTCTAACGGCATTTACCAATCTTTCAAATAAAATGTTTTGGACTATATTATATGTGGATTTGGTATAACCTTGCCAAAGGCATCTATTTCTATTCGCTCGAAATTGATGGATTTGAACAAGTAAAACGCGCAGTAAAACTTTGATTTTTTCGGATCATTTAATAAGCAATGCGAAGAATTAATTCTGCGCATTGCTT
>JBDNHP010000368.1:0-3949 GCA_041688765.1 Flavobacteriales bacterium | reverse complement strand
TAGCTCATTGTTTTCTTCTTTGGTAAGTTCCTTGCCGGTATATACTATAATAGGCGGAAGATTGTGGCCTTTTATTTTTTCCAATTTATGAATCAGTTCAAACCCACTCATGTCTGGCAAACCAATATCCAGTATTATACAAT
The DNA here is from genome assembly GCA_041688765.1 of Flavobacteriales bacterium. Classification (GTDB taxonomy): domain Bacteria; phylum Bacteroidota; class Bacteroidia; order Flavobacteriales_D; family Sanyastnellaceae; genus JBDNHP01. The sequence goes on along the minus strand of JBDNHP010000368.1, from coordinate 3,806 downwards.
CAATGTGATTTTGTTCAAACTGAGCTAAGGCTTCTTTGCCGGTTTCTGCTTCGAAGCATTTAACATCACCATTACCAATGAGCAAGCGCATTGCCTTTCTGGAATTTTCATTGTCTTCAATAATTAGCAAGTTTTTGATTTTTCTGTTTACAAAATTTTCAATTCTGTTAAATGCTTCAGCCAAATCCTCTTTTGCTACTGGTTTCATTAAATACTCAATTGCTCCTTCTTTGATGGGTTCCAATGAAAGTTCTTTAGCCGAAATAATATGCACCGGAATATGCCTTAAGGAAGGATTTGCTTTTAATTCAAGTAATACTGTATGCCCGTTAATGCCCGGCAAACCCAAATCGAGAATAATTGCTTGCGGCTTGTATTTTGATGCAAGCAATAAACCATCTTCTCCAGTTGCTGCCGATAAACATTTGAATCCTTTTTTGTTGGCTTGCTTTAAAAGGATATTAGCAAACTTGAGATCATCTTCAATTATAAGTACTGTTTTATCATCTCTGGTTATTGTATCTCTGTCATCTTTTAAATTGGGATAATTCAGATGTTCAGATTTATTTAGTTCGCCGAGTTTAAACGAAGCAGTTTCGTTATCTCGATAGCTAGCTGCCTGGTGGGCAGACAGAGTGAGAGTTTTTGTATTTTTATGTCCCTGATCCTCATATATTGCCAATGGAATAATGAGAGAAAAAGTGGAACCTTCATTTAATTTGCTATGTAGTTTAATTTCAGCACCTAATAATTTTGCAAGCTCACGTGAAATGGAAAGACCCAAGCCTGTACCACCATATTTTCTGGATGTTCCTCCTTCAGCTTGTTGAAAAGCTTCAAATATGGCTAGTTGTTTATCTTCCTTAACTCCAATCCCTGTATCAGTAATTGAAATAATTATAGTGCTTTCTGTATTTCGGTGAATATTAATACTTACACTCCCTTTTTCAGTAAATTTTATAGCATTGGATAATAGATTTTTCAATATTTGGTTCAATCGTTGTAAATCAGTGCGAATGAATTCAGGTAAATCCATTTCTAATTTTGCATTTAGTTTCAATCCTTTTTGTTCTGCCTGATGTTTAAATTCTTGAAGGAGTCCATTAGCAAAATTTTTCAAGGATACGAGTTCAATATTTACGACCATTTTCCCAGCCTCAATTTTCGATAGGTCAAGCACTTCATTAATTAATACAAGCAGATCACAGCCACTTTTATAGATTATTTCAGCACACTCTACCTGAACATCATCCAAATTTTGACTTCTGTTTTCAGATAAATCTTTTGATAGGATTAATAGGCTATTAAGCGGTGTTCTTAGCTCATGCGACATGTTTGCAAGGAACTCCGATTTATACTTGCTACTTATTTCAAGCTGTTTCGTTTTTTGTTCTATGTCGTTTTTTGAAGCCTCAACTTCCAAATTTTTTGCTTCCAATGATTGTGTTTGTTCTTCTGATTCCTCATTAGTCATTTGTAATTCCTCTTGCTGTTGTTTCAAATTTTGAGCTTGTTCTTCCAATTCTTCATTCATTTGTTTTAGCTCTTCCTGCTGTACTTGAAGTTCTTCACCTTGCTTGGCCAGCTCTTCCATTTGATTTTTAACATTCGTAATGTCAAAACGGATGGCAACATATTTTTCTATTTTGCCATCTATTCCTTTAAAGGGAGTAATTGTTGTATCAACCCAATAAAATGTTCCGTCTTTAGCTTTATTTAAAATTTCTCCCTTCCAAGTTCGTCCACTACTAATCAATTTCCACATACCTTTAAATAGTCCTTCAGGTTGTTTTTCTGATTTCAAAATTCTATGATTTTTCCCGATTAATTCTTCTCTTGAATATTTCGAAATCTTACAGAAATTATCATTGGCATAGGTTATATCTCCATTTGCGTCAACTATAGATAGAATGGCTGCTTGATTCAGAGCGTTTAGTTGCTGATCTATTTCTAATACCACTAATTCCAGTTCTCCTTTTTGCGCTTGTATCATTGCTAATAGCTTCGTTAATCCTGCCTGATTGAAGGCCGTATTTACAGCTATAGCAATACTGCGCATTGATGCATTGATAAATTCTTTTTCTATTTGATTAAAATTAGTGAGCCTCCCTATTTCTATAACACCCATTGTTTTGCCTTCAAATAAAAATGGGGTAATAAATACGTTTTTTGGTTTTGCACTCAGAATAGAGGAGGTAATGCGCACATGCTCTTCAGCGATGTCAGTTAAAGAAATTTGTTCTTGTTCCTGAGCTGCCTGACCAATCAATCCCTCACTCAGCATAAATTTTTCTTTTGTGTCATTTGAAGACGTAAAAGCATAGCGTCCTTTTAAAATTAGAGCATTTTCTTTATCATCAAACAGATAAACTGCACCGATTTGTGCTTTCAAGTAAGTGCATAAAAAACTTATAGTATTGTTCGCCAGCTCTTCTAAACTTTTGTCTCCTAGTAATTTTTCGTTAAGGTCTTTGTTTCCTGCAAGCAGCCAGGTTTTATCCGCAGTTTCCGATTCAGCCCTTTTAAGTGACTTTAAATTTGATGTAATTAGGCTGTATACAAAAATGAGAACGAGAATGATGATGAGCATTAAAATGACAAAAACTAATGTAAAATTGTTGGCATCGTCCTCACTATCTTGCATTCTCCCAGCAAGCAAAGTGTGTTCTATTTTTTTTATACTATCAATTATTTCTAGTATTTTTTCTTGCGATTCTGTCCCTACTCCGGAAGCAATAAATTCCTTTGCTTTCTCAATCCCAATTGCTGCCGGCACTATTCTGCGAAGAGCAATACAAGTTCTTAAATGATCGAAGCGTATCTTTAACTCCTTTTCAAGTTCTTTAATCTTTTGCTGAACGGCATTATCTTTTGTTAACTCCTTTACTGTGTTAAGATGTTCGCCTATTGTTCTTTCAGCATTTGTAAAAGTTTCCAGATAATTATCATCGCCGGTAATGATAAACCCCCGAATGTCTGATTCAGCGGCAACGTTGGTAGCTAGAATTTGTCCGAATTCATACAATACAATGTTGGTTTGACTCACCAGAGTGCTGGAAGCGATGAATTTTTCACTGTTTTTAAAGGAGAAACCTGCAACCCCGAAAAGTATAATGGCGCAAACTAGAAATCCAATAAGTATTTTTTTGTCAAGCGTCATTTTTATTATTTTGTGTGTCCCAATGGCTATCGGGATTGGGTTGTGTTATTTTTATGAGCAATTGAACTATTTTCTCCAAGGATAAAATATAGTCCGGCTGAACTGCCGCAATTGCTGACGAGGGCATAGTTGGGGATTCAGCTGTTTCTGGATCCTGAATTATGGCCAAACCACCAAGTTCTGATATTCGCTTTATCCCTTTTGCCCCGTCACTATTAGAACCTGTTAATACGATGCCAATCAATTTTTTTTGGAATGCTTCGGCTGCCGACTCAAACATTACATCAATTGATGGTCTTGCAAAATTTACACGCTCATCAATTGTAAGCGAAAAAGTTTTATCTTTTTCAAGCATTAAATGATAATTAGCTGGAGCTATATATACATTTCCAGTTTCTATTTTTTCTTTTTCATCCGCTTCCTTGATATTAAGATTGCTTGTGTTATTTAATGTTTTTATCCATTCATTATCAGAATGTGCACTAACATGTTGCACTATGATAATTGGTATTAAATAATCAGCAGGCAATTCAGAAAATAGATATTTCAGCGCATTCATCCCACCTGAAGAAACTCCTATTACAATTGCTTCATATTGCATTATCAATATTTCTTTTTATATATTCTTTGTTTTTTATCCAACTCG
>JBDNHP010000367.1:0-3551 GCA_041688765.1 Flavobacteriales bacterium | reverse complement strand
TCGGACAGGGTGGAAAAATTCATCCCTCCCAAAAAGGGAAAAACGCATATTTTGCGCATCATAAGGGAGCTTCTGGAATTTAAACCTGAGCATAAAGGAACCAATATCGCCGCAGCACTTGAATATCTGAGTCAGGCAATTAAAAAGCGTTGTATTGTTTTTGTAATCAGCGATTTTCTGGATGCTGATTTCGAAAAAGCACTCAAAATTGCAGCCCGTAAACATGATGTAATTGCTATTCGGGTTTCCGATAAATTTGATCAGGAAATGCCTGATTTAGGCTTGGTACGTATGACTGATAAAGAAAGTGGATTTTCCAAATGGATCAATACTTCATCGTCCAGAGTAAAAAAAGAATTTGTAAAAAATGCGAGAGCTCATGCACTTCAACTTCAAGAAACTTTCAAAAAAGCAGGGGTAGATGCTGCTTTTGTTGAGACTGGGCAAGATTACGTGAAACCATTGATGAACCTATTTAAACGGAGATAAAAATGGTAAGGCTCAGCATTTTATTGGCTTTTCTGATTTCTGTAATTTCGGCGCATTCGCAGATCAGTCCTGAATTAAGTTTGGATACCACATTCATCAAAACAGGCGAACGCACATTTCTAGATATTGAAGTAGAATACCGTGTTGATGATGGCGGACATACCATTCAATGGCCTTCAATTTCCGATACACTTGCTAAGGGAATTGAAGTTATTTCTCAAAGTAAAATTGACACCATAACAGATCCTCTTAAAAACGATCAATTCCTTTTCAGTCAGGTACAACGAATTGAAATTACATCCTTCGATACTGGCTTTGTAGCTATTCAACCTTTGCAATTTATTATTGATGGAGACACCATTTCGAGCAATGCAATTTTGATTGAAGTTCGGGATCCGGTTGTAGATGAAAGCGCGGATATAAGAGACATTCACGATATAATCGAAGTGGATTTAAGTTTATGGGAAAGACTCCTTCCCTATTGGCCATATATACTTGGAGCCTTAGCAATTCTGATTATTATTCTTGTAATTATTAGAAAATTAAAAGGCAAAACTTTATCGAATAAAATTGAAAAAGCAATAGAAGTTGCGACGATTCCGGCGCATATTAAAGCCCTATCAAGATTCGCCACTTTGCGAGAAGAAGAACTTTGGCAAAAAGGAAAACACAAGCAATACTACACCCGTTTGAGTGATATCATGCGAGAGTATCTTCATGAACGGTATGGCATTCAAGCCATGGAAGAAACTTCAACAGAATTGATTCGTCAGGTGCAACGAATGCCTTTAGATTCAGGTATCCGAATAAGACTTGAATCAGTACTACGATTATCAGATTTAGTAAAATTTGCCAAAGAAAAACCAATGCCTCATGAGAATGAAGATTCTATGCAAGTGATGGTGAATTTTGTGCAACAAACAGCAGAAACATTTTCGTTTGAAAACATAGACAAAAACAAAAGAAATGTTTAGGCGAATTTCTGCCATATCAACTCTCATCATTGTGCTTTTGACAGCTTTAATTTGCTGGTACAAATTCCGAAGCAAGTATGAGTATGACTTTGAATTTGCTTTTTATTTATTCTTGATTTTGCCTTTGTTAGGCATTTGGTATATCTGGAAAGATTCGAAGTTGGAAGCAGTTGTTGAAACAGGCAGCTTTGAACAATTTGCTCCTTCTTCAGGCTCTGCCGAATGGATTCGGCATCTTCCCTATATTTTGCGCAACTTCGCTCTTATTGCAGGAATAATGGTTCTGGCAAGACCTCAGTCTAAAACCAGCTATGAGAATCTGACCAAAGAAGGGATAGATATTGTTCTTTCCATGGACGTTAGCGGCAGTATGCTCAGTATGGATTTTGATCCAAATCGATTGGAAGTTTCAAAAGCAGTTGCCCGAGATTTTATTGCGGGAAGACCGGATGATCGAGTGGCTATTGTGTCCTATGAAGGTGAAAGTTTCACTCAGGTTCCACTCACTACCGATCACCGTGTAATTTCCAGTGCAATTGCCGGATTAAATACCGGTCAACTTGAAAGCGGAACGGCAATCGGAATGGGATTAGCAACGGCAGTGAGTAGGTTAAAAGACAGTGAAGCTAAAAGCAAGGTTATTATTTTGCTTACTGATGGAGTGAATAATGCAGGACAAGTTAAGCCACTCGACGCGGCGCAAATTGCAAAAGCTTTTGGAATTCGGGTATATACTATCGGTGTTGGAACAACAGGAAAAGCAAAGAGTCCGGTGAGGATTTTACCAGATGGAAGTTATTTATTTGATTGGGTTGAAGTAAAAATTGACGAGGAAATTTTGACGCAGATAGCGGATTATACGGGTGGACAATACTTCCGTGCCACTAGTGTAGGGAAACTCAGAGACATCTACACCGAGATCGATCAAATGGAAAAAACAAGATTCAATGTGACACAATTCAATCAGAAAACAGAAGAATACGGCATGTTTGCATTTGCTTCGATCATTCTTTTACTGGCTGAATTTTTAATACGTAATTTATTCCTCAGAAGCGTAACATGAGCAAACGAGGAACATATAATATTTATGGAATTGCCCTTAGTTTATTGGCTATAGAAATCATCTTTTGGCTCGCTATTGCTGGATTTTACATTGGATTGAAAAGCTATGCTCCGGGTTTAGTTTATCATAGACCAAAGTATTTTTGGCTGCTAATATCACTTCCAATTATCACTATTATTTTTCTTTTGTTATTACGCTGGAAAAATAAAAGACTAAAGGCATTTTCAGAAGTCGATCTCATTTCTGAAGCATTACCCGATCTCAGTTCAACGCGAACCATTTTTAAATTTTTGCTTTATCGTTTTGCTTTAACAGCCTTCATTTTTGGTCTCATTGACCCCAAAATGGGAAGTAAATTGGAAGAAGTTAAAAGCATGGGGATTGATGTGATTATAGCACTTGACGTATCGCGGAGCATGTTGGCTGAAGACATCACTCCAAATCGCCTAGAACGCGCCAAACAAACTATTGGTCAAATGATTGACCGCTTAAAAGGCGATAGAATTGGAATCATAGTGTTTGCCGGCGATGCTTATGTTCAACTACCGGTAACTTCTGATTATGAAGCCGCAAGGATGTTTTTGTCTGGCATTAGCACCGAAAGCGTCCCTGTACAAGGCACTGCTATTGGCGCTGCTATTGAACTAGCATTGGAATCATTTGCAGAGCAGGAAGGCAGATCTCGATCCATCGTTGTTATTACCGATGGAGAGAATCACGAAGATGATGCGATAGAGGCAGCGCGAGATGCAGCGTCAAAAGGAACCGTAGTGCATGCCATCGGAATGGGCTCGATTGAAGGTGCGCCATTACCTGTTGTAGATAGTCGCGGAAACACCATAGGCTTCATAAAAGACGCAAGTGGACAGACCGTTGTTTCAGCCTTGAACGAAAATATGCTTATTGATTTAGTGGATGCTGGTTCTGGAATATTTATTCGAGCAGGAGCCAGTTATGTGAGTATAAATGAGCTCGTTACAGAACTTGGTAAGATGGAAAAACAAGAACAAGGAGTTTATCAATTT
>JBDNHP010000366.1:0-2734 GCA_041688765.1 Flavobacteriales bacterium | reverse complement strand
GGGAATTTATTTGCTTATAGCAGTTTAAGACGACAATGTCCCGATAAGCCATTTTATGTGGATGGCGAAATGGTAAAACTATCTAAATCGGGTTCTTTCGTTGGGCATCATATAATGGTGCCTAAAGAAGGAATTGCTATACATATTAATGCATTCAACTTTCCGGTTTGGGGAATGTTGGAAAAAATTGCTGTTAATCTTTTAGCAGGTGTCCCTTGTTTGGTAAAACCAGCTACCATAACTTCATTCCTAACTGAAGCAGTTGTAAGAGAAATTATAGAATCCAAAATTCTACCTGAAGGCAGTCTTCAATTAATATGTGGTTCTGCAGATGGTCTTCTGGATCATGTGGACATACAAGATGTGGTAACCTTTACAGGATCTGCATCTACCGGAATGAAATTAAAAGCTCATCCTGCTATTATTTCTAATGCCGTTCCTTTTAATATGGAGGCCGATTCTCTCAATTCTGCCGTATTGGCTCCAAGCGCTGCACCCGGAAGTCCGGAATTCGACTTGTTTGTAAAGGAAGTTCGCAAAGAAATGACGTTAAAGTGTGGGCAACGCAGCACGGCAATCCGCAGAATTTTGGTGCATGAAAATTATACCGAAGATTTCATAAAAGCACTGAGTGTTCAACTTGCCAAAACCGTTATTGGCGATCCCCGCAGAGAAGAAGTGAGAATGGGTGCATTGGCAGGAAAAGCTCAGGTGTTAGAAGTTCAATCTAAACTTGATGCTTTACTATCGGCTTCAGAAATTGTTTATGGCGAAAAACAATCCAGCAATATTTTGGCCGATGATTCTTCAGCAGGAGCCTTTTTCTCCCCCGTTCTTTTGTTGAATTCTAATCCCCTCAACAGTCTTGCCACCCATGAAATTGAGGCCTTCGGACCAATTAGCACCGTAATTCCTTATCGAGATTTGGAACAAGCCATCGCTATCACCAAACTTGGAAAGGGAAGTCTTGTGAGCACTATTGCTACCTATAATGATAAGGAAGCGGAAGACTTTGTGATCAATGCTGCGGCTTATCATGGAAGGATTTTAGTATTGAATAGGGAATCTGCTCCGGAATCTACCGGTCATGGCTCACCTATGCCAATGTTGGTTCATGGTGGTCCGGGACGAGCTGGCGGCGGAGAAGAAATGGGTGGGAAACGCGGTGTGCTTCATTATTTGCAAAGGACTGCTATACAAGGTTCTCCTACCTCGCTGAGCAGTATTTTAGGGGTATATCAATATGGTGCTATACAACGTGAAGCAGAACCTCATTTATTCCGCCAACATTTTGAAGATTTAAAAATCGGCGATACGGTAACAACTCATAAACATACCGTAACAGAAGCGGATATTGCCAATTTTGCCAATGTGAGCGGCGATAATTTTTATGCTCATGTGGATGCCACTTCTTTAGAAGGAACCATGTTTGAGCGACGAGTAGCTCATGGATATTACGTTCTTTCTAAAGCTGCTGGAATGTTTGTAGATCCTCGAAAAGGTCCGGTATTGTTGAATTATGGCATCGAAGAATGCCGTTTCACCAAGCCTGTTTATCCAGGAATGACTATCGGCGTTCGACTCACAGTGAGAGAAAAAATTGCACAAGAAAAGCGCAATGCAGACGATATTACCAAAGGTATCGTTAAATTTATGGTAGATGTGTATGATGAAACCGGCGAAACTGTTGCATTGGCAACTATTTTAACCATGGTAAAAATGCGTGACCAGAATTAAATAAGGATGGAGATCAAGTCATTTATAGTCAGTATTTACTTCTTTGCAAATGCAATTTTTGTTTCGGCACAAATTGCAGGTGATTATGAATTGAATATTGATGAAGCGAGAAATGATCTCTATGAGTTGAAAGAAACCATATTAGAAACGCATCAAAATCCCTTTACTTATTGCACTGAAGAAGAATTTGAAGAGGCATTTAATTTGGCAGATTCTGCATTGTATGATGATATTGGTATTTATCGATTTGCTTCCATTGCAGCGCAGTTTATGAATGTGCTCCGCGATTCACACACGGGTATAGATTATCAATATCTTATTGATGGGTATTTGAGTGAGGATGGGAGAATTCCTGGCTTGGACATTATTACATTAAATGACGGAATTTATGTTGTTCAGGATGTAGAAAACATTGTACCTGTGGGATCAAAATTGCTGAAGTTTAATCGTGTTCCAATTGAAGAAATGAGTGCGGCCGTTTATCGCGTTACACTAGCTGAAGGCAACGCCAGCATAGCAACTACCCGCTTGAAGGATGCTCTTTTTCCGGGAATTGCGCCTCTATTCTATGAAATGCTAGCCTGGAATTTAATCGAGTTTATGGCTCCTGGAGATAGTATGAGCACTGTAATTGGATACCCAGCCAAAACTCAAAAAGAATGGAGAAAATACAATAAAGAAAACAATGTTCAAGCTGCAGTAAAAAAGGACAACAACTTTGTTGATATCGATGGAGTTTATCAAGTTCAATTCATTGACAGCATGGACATGGCGGTTCTTTCAGTCGCAAGTTTTGCTTACAAAAGTGAGCATCATTTCAATAAATCAATGAAGCGAATATTTGAAATCATCAATGAACGATCAGTTTCTGAAGTAGTGGTTGACTTGCGTGAAAATCCAGGTGGGCGGGCTAATCGTGCAGAGAAATTATTGGCTTGTCTCAATGTTGAAAATGTAACCATGCCTTCCAATATCATTATGAAGCAAAGTACTGTTT
>JBDNHP010000365.1:0-4072 GCA_041688765.1 Flavobacteriales bacterium | reverse complement strand
CTTTTCAGCTTTGTACATTGCATAGTCGGATGATAAAGGTGGTGTTTTAAGCTTCCATGGATTTTCTTTACTGCCTTCGTTTTCCTCATTTATCGTTTCTGATTAAGGATTGAATTCATTGAATAATGAATACTAAATATAATGACAAATTATAAATATTTAATCGTATCAATCCATTTTCAAATACCAAAATTCAAGACTGAGCAAAACAAATTGCTATATCATGATCTGCATTTGCAACAAGAGCATGCTTTTACGAGATGTCATTTTCCAATCATTTTCTGAATTGTGCTCAAACACCGGTCTGTTTTGCAAGTTGAAAGACATTTTGGTATTGTGCCCATCTAGCAGCCAATTAAAGCCCAATTCGTACATCAGCATCGGATCATCCAACAAATCCAATTCGGAATATTGAACAGCTGCAAAAGTTTGAATGGTCCCCAATTTATTGAACAGACTATCACCGAATAAATACCCCAATTGAGCGTAGGCTGTAGATCCTGTACCGATAGCAGGAAATGCGTTCCCTGCGCCGTTGAAAACATTGACACTGCCACCATTTGCAGGATTCATTACCCCAATATTCCGCACATAATTTAATCCATAGTCATTTGAACTTATAGACAAATAAGAGGTAATTGCGTTTTTCTTTTCTTTGTTAAGAACATGATCAAAAAAAACGTCTGCTGATAACAAAGAGAGATTGCTCAGCATCGTATCTGAGCCCGAAGCATCAGTATGCCACATGGCATCCTCTTGATATATGCATCCTGCGCCCACATTAAAAACATTCTTTTTGCCAAGGTAGCTGCCCACATTATAAGGCGTGAGATTCGATTCCTTATCCAAAAATTGAAACATCGCATAAGCTTGGTATTGCATTTTAGGTGGAAGAGGAGAAAAATAAGTATTTTCAGCAATTTGTATTCCCTGTATATATGATTGTGCAATACTCATCGGTTTAGTGATGGCTAATCGATAATCAAGTTTATTGATCTTGCCTTTAGCATATACACTAAATTTTCGAAGGAATTGATCATTAACATCATTAGTTGCTTGCTGATATAGGGGGGCATCTAAAGTTAGGATGGATCCCACTGCTGGAGATGCAAATCGGGAAAGTCCGCTCCAACCGGTGAGCCCTGAACCAATAGACAAATAGTCACTCGCTACTTTCAATTCGCCCACTGCATCATGCACAAATAAGCCTTGCTTTCTTACAGCATTATAACTCAAATTATTGGTTCCAAATTGAGAATAGAAAAAAACTCGATCAGACAATTGTCCGAACAACTGAATACGCGTGCGTCTTAATCCAATATCGATTGTTTGTGATTCAGCATATCCATCAATCTTTGTTCCTGGATTGTTTTGGTTATATCGTATCCAAACCTGATTTAGAAAAGTTGCCTTTACATATTGGCTGCCATCAGTATTGAGTTTATATTTCAACTCTTTGTTCTGTGCAGATACTAACAGGCTGCACGAAACAAATGAAAATACGATTGATATTTGCAATTTGATGCTCATAAAAGCTTTAATTCAATGATTCATTAATGGGAAGAACTGACATTTCTCTAATCTCGTTAACTGTCAGGTTACGCTCATCAACTGCAATAGCGCTAATATAAATCTTATAGTCGCTTTCAAGATGATTTTTACGACTATACTCGCGCACCTTTTGTAATTGTAACGCCATGTAGTGATCGAATAATCTGTGCATCGATCGTTCGCCTTCGGATTTAAAATATCCAAATTCTTCAGCTAATTCCAAGATTTCATTCTTTCGCTCCAACCATTCAGGATTTTCAGAGAGATCGGTCATCAAAAACTTTAATATTTTGCAATCATAATGACTTACCAGAATGAAATGTCTTATTCCCTGATCAACAATAAATTGTTTGAACCATACCACATCAAAACCATTATCCGGGCTTACAATACTCGCAAAAGCATTAACATACATGCAGTTACATGAACTCAATTCATTCATCAAAATATTGCAATCATTACAAACGATGAATAATGATTTTTGATCCAGCGTATTGCAATACTGTTCAATGGTTGTCATAGCTTCAGATTTTGATTAGCTTTTTAGTTGCCAAATCATGCTCTGAAAATGACTTGTGATTCTCTAATCCTGCTAATTCAAACTGTCCACCTTTTATGCTGTATTCTTTTTGATAATGACTAATAAAAGCCATAAATGAATGATCAATCAGCTTTGTTTCGCTGAAATTGAATCGAATTGCTTTATCGTGTGGAATTTCATCGAGTAACTTCTTGAATCCAATGAGGTTCGAAAAAATGGCTGATTCACAAACATTTACTTCCAGAAGATGATCTGAATCTTTCAATTCATAACATGCTTTAAATAAATATTTTACTTTGGCTCCATGATAAATGTGAAAAATGAATTCCACCAAAATACCGGCAGCAATGCCCAGCAGTAAATCTTCTAGTAAGGTAACGGCAATGGTAGTAATAAAAATGGCCAATTGCTCTTTTCCTATACGATAAGTATGCAAAAACTGTCGGGGAGCGGCTAAACGATAACCAGCATAAATGAGCATAGCCGCCAATGCCGAATTGGGGATCATTTCAATGAAGGGAATTATAAATAACATGGCCAACAAAAGGAAAAAACCATGAAAGAAATTAGACCATTTTGTTCGACCTCCAAAGCCTATGTTTGCCGTACTTCTAACCACTTCCGAAATCATTGGAAGTCCGCCAAGCATAGCTGAAAAGAAATTGCCAAATCCAACTCCTGTTAAATCACCGTTGTAATCAGATGTTCGTTTGTATGGGTCAAGATTATCTACAGCCTTTACCGTAAGCAACGACTCTAAACTGTTTACGAACAAGAACATAAAGACATACTTCCAGAAAACAAATTTCGAAATCCAGGAGAAATCGAAATTAAAGTCTAACATTCCCCAAAAATCTCCGATTTGCACTAAAGAATAAGCAGGTTCAGTTTCTCTGAAATGCCAATATAAAGCCAAAGGAATCGACAAAACTAATACGATGAGAGGAGCAGGTACCTTTTGAAGAACTTTTATGCCAATTCTCGGGAGTCCAAACATGACCAGGACCCCAATAATTCCAACTATTCCAATATGTAAATGTGCATTTCCCACAAACATGGGAATATCCAGCAGTAATTCTATTGGCCCTTCTCCTGCATACAATGAAGGGTCATCACCCAGCAAAACCGGTATTTGTTTGGCGATAATAATTATTCCAATTGCTGCCAACATACCATGAACCGCAGAATGTGGAAAGAAATCACTCAGTGATCCCAACTTAAATTTGGCAAGAATAATTTGAAAAATAGCAGCAACCATGATTGCAGCGGCGGCAATTTTCCAGCCTTGTTCTCCAAATTCAAGAATGGCTCCTGAACAAATCGTAATTAATCCTGCTGCCGGACCTTTTATTGTTAATGCGGATACTTTAAAAAATGGACTAATTAAGCCACCAATAATAGCAGTTAACACCCCCATTGAAGCCGGAAATCCGCTGGCTTTGGCAATTCCAAGACTGAGTGGCAAAGCCAGCAAAAACACCATAAATCCGGCAAGTAAATCCGTTTTCCAGTTTTGCTTAAATCCTTCTAAACCCTTTAACGGTGCATTGGAAATTTTAAGACTATTCATAATGTAGAAATTGTGGTTATATTTTGAATACAAATGATTTCTGAACAAATCTCAAGTTGAACTCAGGAATTGAAGATTTGAACAAAGCAGGCGATACCTCATCAACTGGCATTATTGCATGTTGAAAATAACAGCTTTCCCATCTAAAACATTGAAAATTAACATTTCAAATAATGTGGGCTAGTAATTAGACGTAATGTCTACAAACCCTTAATGCGCCAATGATATAGAGATATATCAGCTCCTTTAGATTAAGAATTGATAAGCCTTAATATAAAATGCTTGTCCGTAATTGTGCCACTGCGTAAATAGGTTACGTTCTGCCCACTGTACTTTGCTTGAAAATACTAGCATTATGACATTCGAGCAATTTATCAAACTGATTCCAAATGAATCAAAGGCAGTTGAAT
>JBDNHP010000364.1:0-6905 GCA_041688765.1 Flavobacteriales bacterium | reverse complement strand
CGCGAATATTTAGAAAACTGGGTAAACTGGAAGGAATATCTCGAAAAAGAATTTCCGGGAACAGAACTGAAATTTGAGAACTTCATTAGCAAGCTGCGCGAAGTTTATGCAGAATATACTCCCGAATTTGCTGCCGCCGAAGGTGGAGTTGATCCCCAAATGATTGTTGATATAGCTCGCGAAGTTGGCAAGGCAGGATCAAGACTTTCAACGCATAATTGGAGAAGTGCAAGCAGTGGAAATTTAGGTGGATGGGCTGTGAGCAGAGCTTTGCATTTCCTAAATGTACTCACGGGAAGCGTAGGAACTGTGGGAGGAACGGCTCCAAATGCATGGAATAAATTTAAGCCTAAATTTTTTAATCATCCTCCCGCACAGAAATTCTGGAATGAGCTCCATTTCCCAAAAGAATATCCTTTGGCATTCTTTGAAATGAGCTTCCTCCTCCCCCATTTTCTGAAAGAAAATAGAGGGAAAATGGATGTGTATTTTACGAGAGTATTCAATCCCGTTTGGACTTATCCTGATGGTTTTTCATGGATGGAAGTGCTTCAGGACGAAAGCAAATTCGGACTTCACGCCGCACTAACTCCAACCTGGAACGAAACTGCGTTTTTTGCCGACTATGTTTTGCCTATGGGCCATGCCAGTGAACGACATGATCTCAATTCGTATGAAACCCATGGAGCAACCTGGATTGCGTTCAGACAACCTGTGCTCCGAGAAGCAGCTAGAAGAAATGGAAAAATTGTAGAATTCAGCCACGAAACCAATCCAGGTGAAGTTTGGGAAGAAGATGAATTCTGGATTGAATTGTCATGGAGAATCGATCCTGACGGCAGTTTGGGAATAAAAAAACACTTCGAGTCTCCATATCGTCCGGGCGAAAAAATAAATATTGACGAATACTACCGTTTCATTTTCGAAAATGTTCCCGGTTTGCCTGAAAAAGCCAAAGAAGAAGGCTTATCGGCTCTTGACTACATGAAGAAATATGGGGCCTTCGAAATCGAAAAATCTTCCTACGAAAAGCATCTAAGTAAGCTAAGCGAAAAAGATCTTGAGGGAAGTTCAACAAATTCAGACGGACTCATAACAAAAAATGGAAAGTCGATCGGCGTAATGAACGCAGGTGAAGCAGTTGTCGGCTTCCCTACTCCTTCGCGCAAACAGGAATTCTTTTCACAAACCATGATCGACTGGAAATGGCCTGAGTACAAGATTCCAACTTATATTAAAAGTCATGTACATCCTGAAGTAATGGACAAAAGCAAGGGGGAATTTCCTTTGGTACCTACTTTCCGATTGCCGGTACTTATTCACTCTCGTTCTGGAAATGCAAAATGGTTAATGGAAATTGCCAACAGAAATCCAGTTTGGATGCACACTTCCGATGCAGCTGAATTAGGTTTTGAAACGGGTGATTTAATTAAAGTAAATACCGAAATAGGTTATTTCATAGACAAAGTTTGGGTTACTGAAGGAATGAAACCGGGAGTAGTAGCTTGTTCGCATCACCTGGGCAGATGGAGAAGACCTCAAGATACCCGCGCTAACCGATGGGCTACCAATACTGTAGCCATCGACTACAATGGAAAAGGAGGGTGGAAAATGTCGACTTTGGAAGGTATAAATCCAAGTGAAAGCAATGATCCGGATACACGCAGAATATTCTGGAGTGATGGTGGCGTTCACCAAAATATTACCTTCCCTGTGCATCCTGACCCGATAAGCGGCATGCACTGTTGGCATCAGAAAGTGAGATTAGAAAAACCAAGCAGTTCTGACAATTATGGTGATATATTTGTGGACACAAACAAATCCATGGAAGTTTACAGGAAATGGTTAGAAATGGCACGCCCGGCACCCGGGCCTAATAATCTGAGAAGACCTTTGTGGATGAACAGAGCGCTTCGCCCTGATGAGTCTATGTTTTATATAAACGAGCGACCTGAATAATCAAAATAAGAAAACACCCGGATTCGAATTGAACCGGGTGTTTTCGTTTATATTTTTCATGAATGAATAGATTCGCTTTAGAAAATATTTTCCCTTTTTTAGTCTGGGGGCGTAAGCTTAATAAGCGTACACTTAGAGACGATTTTTTTGCCGGATTTACAGGAGCAATTATCGTACTACCACAAGGCGTTGCATTCGCAATGATTGCTGGATTACCTCCTGTATATGGACTTTATACTGCTATGGTTACTCCAATTATTGCAGCACTTTTTGGTTCCAGTTATCATTTAATATCAGGCCCAACAACAGCTATATCGCTTGTTGTTTACTCTTCCGTTTCACAATATGTAAGTAATGGGCATCCGGAAGATTTTGTGCCTTATGCAATTACCTTAAGTCTGATTGCTGGAATATTCCAATACGCAATGGGCCTAGTTAAATTAGGCACTTTGATCAATTTTGTGTCTCATACTGTAGTGATCGGATTTACAGCGGGTGCCGCTATTTTGATTGCTACGTCACAGCTAAAACATGCCTTGGGAATTCAACTGCAAAGAGGCCTTGATTTTGGTGATACCATTATTGCTACCATTCAAAATATTGGTTTAACTAATCCTTATGTGCTCTTAATTTCCGCTTTGACCTTAACGGTTGCCGTAGTGTTGCGAAAAATTTCCGAAAAATTTCCGCACATGCTCATTGCCATGTTATTTGGCAGCGTATTAACTTGGATTATTGGCGCTGAAGCAAATGGGATAAGCCTTATTGGCGAATTGCCAAAAGGATTACCTGCATTTTCAGGACATAAAATTAATCCGGATTTATGGTTTAAAATGGTTCCCGATGCATTTGCCATAGCTCTTTTAGGATTGATTGAAGCAGTAGCTATTGGCAGGGCAATAGGTATTCAGTCAGGACAAAGGATTAATGGAAATCAGGAATTCATAGGTCAGGGACTCTCCAATATTTTTGGTAGCTTTTTTAGTTGCTATCCGGGCTCCGGGTCTTTTACTCGTTCTGGGATTAACTTTCAAAGTGGTGCAAAAACGCCAATGTCAGCCATTTTCGCTTCGGTATTGTTAATGCTCATCGTTCTATTTATTGCGCCATTCACAGCCTATTTGCCACTTCCTGCAATGGCTGGATTGATTCTACTCGTGGCTTATAATCTTATTGATTTCGGTCATATTCGTTCTATTTTAAATACAGGTAAAAGGGAAACAACCGTAATGCTCATTACTTTTTTCTCAACCTTATTTCTTGATCTCGAATTTGCCATTTATATCGGTGTAATATTTTCATTAGTTTTATACTTGAGAGCTACATCAAAGCCGCGGCTGGTAGAGCTCACACCAGATCCGGATTTTCATAACAATAAGCTCATTAACGTAGAGCGTAAAGACCTCAAAATATGTCCGCAAGTAAAGATTATTCGATTTGACGGATCACTCTTTTTTGGCGCAATTGAACATGCTTTAGACGAAATTGAAATATTTACTGCCAATACTCCAAAATTTGTTGTTTTTGTGCTTTCTGGGGTGAATTTAATAGATATGAGCGGGGCTGAAATGCTAACTTCCATTAGCAAAAAGATGCAGCTTCAAGGTAAAGTTCTCTATCTGGGAGGTGTTAAACGACCCATCAGAGAATATCTTGAAAAAGGTGGCTTCGATAAAACAATAGGCCTCGACCGAATTTTTATCGATGAAGAAGACGCTCTTCAAGCTGTTTTCATTGAGATGGACAAAAGCATTTGTCAAACTTGCACTGCGCGCGTTTTTAATTTCTGTCCAACTACTTAAGAACTTTTAGTCTGTAACGAATGTTACTAACTACTCCAATACACTGACGTAACTTTGCAATGTCAATTTAAAGATCACATTAAAAATTAGTCACATGATCATCGAACAAATTTATACTGGTTGCCTTGCTCAAGGTGCATATTACGTTGAATCAGATGGTGTAGTAGCCATTATTGATCCATTAAGAGAAACAGGGCCCTACACCTCACGAGCTGAAGAACGCAATGCCAAAATAAAATACATTTTTGAAACGCATTTCCACGCTGATTTTGTTTCTGGCCACGTAGATTTGGCGCAAAAAACAGGTGCCACAATCGTTTACGGTCCAACTGCAAGCACTAATTATCCTGTGCATATTGCAAAAGACGGTGAAGAATTCAAAATAGGCAAAATCACTATAAAGGTGCTTCATACTCCCGGTCATACCATGGAATCGAGCACATTTTTGTTATTCGATGAAAATGGAAAAGAGCATTGCATTTTCTCTGGTGATACTCTTTTTATTGGCGATGTTGGACGACCTGATTTAGCTATTAAATCTGACCTTACACAAGAAGATCTTGCCGGCTTTTTATACGAATCACTCCGCAACAAAATCATGACTTTGCCTGATGATGTTATCGTTTATCCAGCTCATGGTGCAGGTTCTGCATGCGGAAAAAACATGAGTAAAGAAACCTGGGATACGCTTGGCAATCAAAAATTGACCAATTATGCACTCAGAGCTAATATGACCAAGGAAGAGTTTATAAAAGAGGTTACCACTGGCATTGCTCCTCCCCCACAGTATTTTGCTAAAAATGCCATGATGAACAAAACTGGTTACGACAGTCTGGATGATGTGATTAAACGCGGCAGTATTGCCCTTGATCCAGAAACTTTTGAAGCAATTGCCAATCATGAAGGTGCTTTGGTTGTTGATACCAGAACTGCCGCAGAATTTGCTCAGGGCCATATCCCGAATTCAATTTTTATCGGTGTTGATGGAAGCTTTGCTCCTTGGGTAGGCGCGCTCATCACTGATCTCAAACAAGCTATCGTTTTCATAGCGGCTGAAGGTCAAGAAGACGAAATTGTAACTCGCTTTTCTAGAGTAGGCTACGATAATACCATGGGCTACCTTGAAGGTGGTATCAAGAGCTGGAAAGATGCAGGCAAAGAAGTGGCAACTGTTGAATCAATTAGCGCTAAAGAATTTGAAAACCGCTATAAAGACGCTGGACTTAATGTTCTTGATGTTCGTAAACCTAGTGAATTCAGTGCAGAACACGTAGATGGAGCTATTAACCTGCCATTGGACTCTATCAATACTTCGATGGATCGCATGAATAAAGAAACGCCCTATCTTATTCATTGCGCAGGAGGATATCGCTCCATGATTTTCACTTCCATCCTAAAAGCTCGTGGATTTGACAAATTAGTGGATATTCAAGGTGGATTCAAAGCTATTCAGGAAACTTCAATTCCTGTAACCGACTACGTTTGCCCTTCTACTTTAAAATAAAAATTTAACTCCAATTGAAATGTACAAGAATATAAGTCAGGAAGATTTCAGGAAAGGTATGTCTGCACCTGATGCAATAATTATGGACGTACGCTCCTGGGGAGAAACCATGGATGGTATCATTCCTAATGCGAAACACATTGATATCATGGGTGGAAATTTCAGCACTGAAATAAAAAACCTAGATCCCACCAAATCATATTATGTTTATTGCAGAAGTGGAAACCGAAGTGGGGCAGCATGCGGGGCAATGGCTCAAGCAGGTTTCACAAAACTCTACAATCTGGTAGGTGGGATGATGGAATGGCAAGGAGAAGTAATTTTACCCGGATAAAAAATACCATGAAACACGAACTCGCTGAAATCATTCCTTCCGATGTATATGAACTTATCGGAAATGAAATTCAAAGTATCGATAGCCCAGTTGGCATCGATGCCAAGAAAACACACATTATTATTATTCATAAATTGGATCAGATTCTTTCGAGGCTTGATCGAATAGAACAAGAACTAAATATAAAATGAAAACAATTCAATTAAAGCTGAATAATGTTAAATGTGGAGGTTGCATTATCACTGTTATTGACACTGTAAATTCGACTTCCGGATTCTCTGATCCTCAGTTAAGTTTACCCAATAGCATTCTCAATGTTGTATGTAGTGATGAGAGTCTCATCAATGAACTCAGTAACAAGCTTGAGATTGCAGGATATCCTGTTGATCATTTAATTAATTAATAAAAAGACCAATGAAATCAAATTTTTCAGAACTCATTAAGGGATCAACTCTTGTACTCATAGACTTCTACGCTGATTGGTGTGCTCCTTGTAAAATGATG
The DNA here is from genome assembly GCA_041688765.1 of Flavobacteriales bacterium. GTDB lineage: Bacteria > Bacteroidota > Bacteroidia > Flavobacteriales_D > Sanyastnellaceae > JBDNHP01. The sequence goes on along the minus strand of JBDNHP010000364.1, from coordinate 802 downwards.
GCTCCAATCTTAGAAGAAGTAAAATCACAACTTGGTGATGGCATTAAGATCCTCAAGATTGATACTGAGCGCAATCAACAACTCTCGGGAAGCCTTGGCATTCGTAGCATTCCGACACTTATTTTATTCAAAAATGGTGAAATTGTGTGGAGACAAAGTGGTGTTGTACCGGCAGATCAATTAGCCAATATTCTGAAATCACATGTTGCGTAGTGCCCTCAAAGAATGGAAGCTATGGGCAATGGCCTCATTAACTCTTGGCCTTGCTCCTTTCTTCCCCGAACCACACTTATTTGGAAAAATCCGTTGGATTATAGGTGATGCAGAAGGCATGCAGGCAGCAGATTGGTTTGATTTTGCCATGCATGGTGCTCCATGGATTATGCTTATTTTAAGCATAATTGTAAATCTCCGATCAAGAAGCCTTGCGGCCTAATGCCTCTATTTTCTCCCCTAACCACCAATTTGGTTTTTTGACACTAATAGGTACAAAGTCCTTCATCAATCTTTCGCGGATATATTGAACAGCTTCTTCTGAACTGTCTGTAAACAAAACCAAATCCAAATCTTTGGCAGAAATAGTTCCTGCAATTATCATTTCATTCATGTGTTCTTCCACTTTCTTCCAATACTCTTTACCAAACAATATAATTGGAAAGCCTTTGATCTTGCCAGTTTGAATGAGCGTTAAGGTTTCGTAAAACTCATCTAATGTTCCAAATCCTCCCGGCATTATCACAAGTGCTTTTGCAAGATAAGCAAACCAGAATTTTCTCATAAAGAAATAATGAAATTCAAAATT
>JBDNHP010000363.1:0-6593 GCA_041688765.1 Flavobacteriales bacterium | reverse complement strand
TGGGGTGAATGATCCCGATCTGGACTTGCTCAGCACCTTTAGTACCAATGATGCCGCTGTTTTGGAATTCGATTTTATTCCAACCGGCGACTCCGTTGCGTTTAACTACGTTTTTGGCTCTGAAGAATACAATGAATACGTATGTGGAAGTGTAAATGACGCTTTCGGATTCTTCCTCAGCGGTCCCGGAATTAATGGCCCGTTCAGCAATAATTCCATTAACCTAGCATTAATTCCCGGTACCGATATTCCCGTAACTATTAATACGGTAAACTTAGGAGTTTCAGGACAAAACGGAACCCCTTCGCAGTGTGCGCAGGTAAGTCCGTTTTGGGATCAAAATGCCGAGTTTTATGTGGATAACGAATTTAACGGAGACCCTATCACTGTTCAGCTAGACGGTTTTACGGTTATTCTCACGGCTGCGGCAGAAGTAGTTTGTGGAGAAACTTACCATATTAAAATTGCTATTGCTGACGCAGGTGATACTCAATTTGATAGTGCGGTATTTATTGAAGCGGGATCGTTCTCTTCCAATGCCATTTTAATTGACGCGACTGCATCCATTAACACCCCCATTTTTTTAGGTGATTCAGTGGTGGTAGAGGGTTGCAACGAAGCAGCATTTCAGATTTTTCGTCCCGATGCCAGTGTTGAAGAAACGCTATTCTTAACTATAGAAGGCTCCGCAACAAACGGAGTTGACTTCCAACCGCCCTTCCCAGATTTTATAGTAATGGAGGCTGGCGTAACCGAATACACTTTAGAGTTTTCGGCTATTCAAGATTTGATCGATGAAGGAATGGAAAATATCACGCTTTCCTATGAATTTATAAACTTTTGCGGAGATACCACCGTGGCTTCAGCTACTTTGTATATCGCTCCTTACCTCTTCCCTGAAATTTTAACTCCGGACACTATTATGCCTTGTCCGGGTACACCAATGACTATTTCGGCCATAACAGCACAAGGATACGAGCCCTTTACCTACCTCTGGAATACGAATGAAACCAATCAAACCATTAGCATAAATCCTACGGAAACAACCACTTATTCGGTAATTGCTACCGATGTTTGTGGAACCACTACCGAAAGTGAAATTACCGTTACTGTGGCTGATATCCCGCCATTGGTGCTAAGTACCGAAGATGTGGCAGTGCTCTGTTCAGGCGATCAAATCCAAATTGGAGTGACTATTGACAGCGGAGTTGCCAATTTCACTTTTTTCTGGTCTAACAATCAGTTTCAGCAAAATATTAATGTAACTCCCATTGTAACAACAACTTACAATGTTACTGTTACCGATGAGTGCGGCCAACAAGCTCAAGCTAGTTTAGAAGTTGAAGTACCTATCTATGAGCCGGTTACAGGCACAACAGGCGAGTTCAATGCACATTGTCCGGGTGATGAAGTTGTGATTAGTGCTGATGGTGCTGGTGGATTAGCTCCATACACCTATAACTGGCCTGGAGTAGGCGAAGGCCAAGAAGTGAGTGTTTTCCCAACGAGCAATGACAGCTTTGATGTGGTAATTACAGATGCTTGTGGCGAAACTGGATCTTTAGAAGTGCCAGTAAGTGTAAGTGTTTGGGATGAACCTATTATTGCTTTTCCTGACACGGTTTGCGCAGTAATTGGTGGCACTATAGCTCCAATTACCGGAGGTACCGGAGTTTATGTAGAGTTTTACAGTGAGCCTTCAGGATTGAACTTCAATTCAAATAACCCAGGCGTATTCACTGCCTCTGCGCTACCTGCCGATTATGAAGTTTTTATTGTAGATGATTGTGGAAATGTAGGTATAACCCTTGTAAGCACTGAAGTATGCGAGACCTTAATCCCGAATATCATCACTCCAAATGGAGATGATATTAATGAAGGGTTTACGATTAAAGGGCTCGAATCCTTTCCTGGGTCTACTTTGTTGATCTTCAACCGTTGGGGAGCGAAAGTATTTGAATCAGGTAGTTATGATAATGCTAAGCCTTGGAATGGTGACAGCCTTTCTGACGGAGTATATTTTTACATCCTTCAAAGATCTGACGGTGAAGACTTTACCGGAGAAGTAACATTGAAAAGGAAGTAATCTTTTCGCAAAAACTTGAGAAGAAGAGCCCGTATCAACAGATGCGGGCTTTTTGATGCTATTTTTAAGCTATGAAGGGTTGATTTAGCAGACTTATTGACTGAACACTAATGAATGAACCCAAAAAATGTTAGAAGTTTAGTCAAGTAAAAAATTAATCTACTCCCAAGTCGGAATCATACCCCGGATACCCATATCCACCACGTTTTCACCTATCAAAGGCTCCCACTTGTTGTCGGCAACTACTTCGTTCCATTCAAAACTGTTGTTTACAGATAAAGAAACGGTTATAATGATATCCTCTGTTTCATTACCTGTAATCACTAATTCCTGTAAAAATGATCCAGTTACCAAACATGAACCGACCGGAATTGGAGCTGTGGCGAAAAATGGATTCACCACTGTTGTTGCTCCCGGAGGTACCTGACCGCTTGTAACATTGCCCAGTGTTTCGAATCCCCAATACCCTTGGAGCTTATCATCGTTTACCGTTACACTCTGCTCATTCACTAAATATGAATTGATGTATGTATTATAACCGATAAAACTTGCCAGTGTACCAGTGTATTCCATGCTATTAAACCAGTAGTTCACATTGTAATTCTGATAGGCCAGTGATACCCTGAGATGCGGATAAGTGCCGGCAGCGATATTATCCAAAGGAATGCTTAAAAAAGTTTCTCCTTCAGTCACCAAAACTGCTTGGTCAAAATCAAGCGCTAATGCTCCACCGGCATTGGTTTCCGGACCAATAAAAAGCACTTCTCCATCTCCTATTTGGGTAAATTCATTTGGAATAAGTTCCACATAATGGGCACTCATGAAATTGAAATCAGGACTCTGAGCGCCATTTCCGACAGCCACATCGGCTTCATTTCCAAAACTATTTAATCTGATTTGATTAGGATCAAAGGCAAATTTGAAGACGAGTTTTGGGCCATTTGCAGGTGTTGGTTGATCCTCAACCTGATCATTTTCTTTGTCGCAACCAGCAAGGGTTACAGCTCCAATGAGCAAAAGTGTTGGAAAAAATCTGTACATTCGTTCAATCTTTGTTTTTCAAAGATAAGACCTCCACCCTAAGGGTCGAATCCCTATTTTTTAACTATTTGTGAATAACTCTCACTCTTGAGTGCATTTGGCATGACATTCAGGAGCAATATCCGTTTTAATTTTGATATGATGCCTAATTTCTTGCTTCGGGTGGTTTGTCTTTCGGGTGCTTTATTGGCCACCTGCACGCATGCTATTGCCCAACAAGTTACTATTATCAACAATTACGGAGATACTACCGGAACGTCTGAGCAAGGATTAAAATTGCGTTCAAGCTCTTCTCATACCATCGTAATTAATTATTATGAACCTGCCGGAGAAGATGAAATTGATCGATTGGAGGAATTAATCGGACAATCCCTCAATTTTTATCTGGATCAGGTTATCGATTTGAAAGAAGAAGAAATTCGTTTCCGCAAACCCCGAAATCAGGTATTGCAAGACATGAACGACATGGTGAAAGATGCCGTTAAGTATTACCAATTCAAGGAGTTAAAAGCTTTCGATGGTTTTTCTGAGAGAGTAAGAATGAAGTTGGAAGATCTGGAAGGAAAAGAATGGAGAAGATCCGACTTTTTTGTTCGTGATGCTGATCCTGCAACTAAAAAGCAAATGATTTACTATTTCGTTCAAAAGGAATTGAATGATCTTAAGTTATTGGCCAATACTGAAGTAGGAAATTATAGTAACGAAAACCTCTTAGCTCTTGCGGAAACTGCGATAAAAGAATTGGACGACAAAGCGGACGAAGCGCTCATTAGGGAACTGCAAAATTTTCAAACCAATGACTTATTGCAGCCTTTGGAATTAGATTTTAGTACGGCAACAGTGACTCTTCTTGCATCTGAAGACGAATTTATACTTCCACCCAAATACCAGGCTCCAGTTAAGCCAATTGCTGCTGATGAATTTTCTGAACGCATCCTTGCTTTGCTTGAGCAGAACAATCAGCGTATGGATCGCATAGAAACTGAAATGCGCGACATTCGTTCTGAACAGGAATTACAAAGGATTGCTCGCGACCAGAGCATGCAATTGCAAATGGAACAACTCCGTTTGATGATGTCAGAATTGCTCAAGCGTCCTTCCGGTGAAGGTCCAACCGGCACCTGGAATCCACCCATCGATACTGGCAAAACGGATGGCACTGAAAAAGGCGATGGAACCGTTTATAATCTTCCAGACAAAGTAAATCTGAAATTCGCTTTGGCCAGTGCAGAGTTGGATTTAAGTTCAAAACTGATGCTCAATGAAATCATAGGTTTTATGGCTTATGATCGATCACTCAACATTTTAATAACCGGCTATGCTGATCGTTTGGGCAATGCAGCTTCCAATCTTGAATTATCCAAAAGAAGAGCTTCTAAAGTGAGAGATTATCTTATGGCACAAGGGATTCCGTCTAATCGCATTGTGATGAATTTCTTTGGTGATGCTGATTCGCGTTATGAAAATCCGGATGATAGAAAAGTAGAAGTTACTTTCATGCGCTTTTAGTTCCTTTGCAAAATGAAAATCATTTGCATCGGTCGGAACTACGCAGAACACGCTAAGGAATTGGGTAATGATCTTCCCAAAGAACCCATGTTCTTTTTAAAACCTGATTCAGCTATTCTACCACAAAAACATCCGCTTTTTATCCCTGAATTCACCAATGATTTGCATTTCGAAGTGGAATTGGTTTATCGGATCAATCGACTTGGGAAGCATATTGAAGCTAAACACGCCCATCGTTATTATGATGCGGTTGGAATAGGCATCGACTTCACTGCTCGCGACATTCAGGAAGAATGTAAAAAGAAAGGTCATCCCTGGGAAAAAGCCAAAGGATTTGATGGATCTGCGGCTATAAGTAAGGATTTTGTGATGATGGATGAATTACAAAATGCTTCGGCAATCGCGTTTCAGTTGAAAAAGAATGCTGAAATCATGCAATCATCTGATAGTTCAGAAATGATTTTTAACATCGATAAAATCATTGAGCACGTATCGAAATACATGACCATCAAAATCGGTGATTTGATTTATACCGGCACTCCCGCTGGCGTTGGTCCGGTCAGAGAAGGCGACGTGTTGGAGTGTTTTTTGGAGGGGAAGAAGATGTTAAAGGTGGAGATTAGGTAAAATTGCGGCTTTTTAGCATCGTAAAGAGTTTACAAAGAACACTAACTCAGCTAATGTGCTAAGCGATCCAAAATTTTGAGCTGCAGAACATCGCCACTTTGTAGTGCTCCCTTTAAAATTTTCCACAAAAAAACCACCCGGAGGGAGTGGTTCTTTTTAAATATTTTGAAATCTTCTTAATTCGATCCTTCTTCAGATACTTCGCCTTCAGCATGATCATGACCTTCATGAGATTCATGAGATTCTCCAGATACAGCTTCAACTGTAGGTTCAGGAATTCCATCGATAATTACACCTTTAGCATCAAAAGAAATTGTTGGCTTAGGCTCTGTGATTAGCGCAATTTCTTCGGCTGATTTACCTGCATCTTCTGCAAAGTGAATCAAATTTTCGACACTCAAAGTATCTAAATAAGCTTTGCCTTCAAAAATGGCTACTTTACCTTCACATCCTTGCGTAGGAACAAAAAAGCTATGATTGCGCATAAATACAGTCATAACTTCGCCATTACCCATATCTACATCCATCCAACAGCCCATTTTAGCGCAAGTTTGGCTGATTGTAGCCGATACTTTAGTCAGTAAACTGTCTTTTCCAAGCATTTGTTGGTTCAGTTCGGCGATTGTAATTGCATTTTCTACTGTAATTGAATCACCGTAAAAAGAGCGGATTACTTCTGGTTCTGCAGGAACTATTGCTTCAGGTTCTGCATTGTTACAAGCTGCGGTTGCAATGGCTACGGCGGCTAAAAGGGAAAAGCGAAAACGATTCATCTTGATTTTGAATTTGGCAGCAAAAGTACTGATAATATCTGATACTGAATCAAATAGGATCAAAGCTTTTTTATAACAAATTCGGTTCTTCGGTTTCTAGCGCGACCTTCAGGTGTTGCATTATCAGCAACCGGCATGGTTTCTCCCATCCCTTTTGCAGTAATTCTTTTACCTTCAACTCCTTTAGATTCTAAATATCCTTTTACCTCAAAAGCCCTATCCATAGACAAAGCAAGATTGGTTTCATCAGCACCTACGTCATCAGTATGACCTCTAATTTCAATATAGAGCGATGGATGAACCTTGAGATAATCGGCAAATTCATTGAGTATCAATCCCGATGCTTCATCAAAATCGGCAGAATTAGTGGTATAGAAAATATCATTAATCACAAATGGCTTGTTCGCAGCTATTTCCTCGGTTTTCATGTCCAATTTCATCACAACAGGCGCTTCTGTATCTTCTTTTCTCGATATAATTCTTGAATTAAAAGCCACATTTTCACCGCTCACATTCAAAATCACATCTTCGGCCTTGCTCAAATTGATAACTGCCGC